>CAIUQW010000166.1 GCA_903901395.1 uncultured Chlorobiales bacterium
ACCAGTTCCGCCACTTTGGCATGATCGAATGAACAGTGCGAGAGAAGGGACTCGAACCCTTACGCCTCACGGCACTAGTTCCTAAGACTAGCGTGTATACCAATTTCACCACTCTCGCTATTCGGAGCGCTAATATACGTGGTTTTCCGACATTATAAAGATTTTGATCGAATTTTCCTGATTTTGTCCGAAACGAGCGAAAAATCCTGCTGAGTGGTCGAAATCGGGATGATGGGCTTCCAATGACATTGCCAGAGCTGGCTGAGCACAGGGTATTTACCACCCCACTTGCTGCCGAGCCGCTCTACGAGGTGTTCGAGAAATATGCGATGCTCCTCCTTGCATGATCCGATAGTTGTCGATCACCTGCCGCCCGCCGGTGAAGCGGTTCTGGAACTTCTGAAATCAGATCGAACCTTCGATGCCGTTGGGGTCTTTTGTTGTGCTCACGTTGCCCTGAAGTCTTGAAAGCAAAAATCCCGGCGGTGGAGCGCCGCCGGGTTGGTGTAACGGAGAAAGAACAGGAGAACAAATCATCAGTAATGCATGGCAATCGATGCTACTACGGTGAAGGGCGCGCCGGGTTGGAAGGTGCTGTTCAGGGTTTTGTAGTCTGACGTGCTGATCAGGCTCACATATTTTTTATCGAACAGGTTCATGAAGGTGAGCGAACAATCGACGTTTTTGAAGCCCGGCATCGCCCGGCTCCAGGTGAGATCGAGGTCGAACACCGTCGCGCCGTCGATTTTCTGCGTGTGCATTACGTCGCCATAGCGAGTCGAGGTGTATCTCACGATGGGCGAAATGGTCAGCTCGCCGGTTTTCCAGCTCACCATTCCCTTTGCGAGGAACTCGGGTGCGTCGGGCACCTGATTGCCTTTGATCTGGATCAGGCTGCCGGATTCGGATCGGATGTTCTCATCGAAAGAGAAGCGGTTCCACGAGAACGAGCCGTAACATTTCAGTGCGCTGGAAGGTTTGTACTCCGTTTCCAGTTCGAAGCCGTACCCTTTTGCATTGGCGTTGTTCATCGGATAGGAGATGCCGAGCTCGGGGTCCTGGAATATCGCCTGTTTATTGTTATGGATGGAGTAGTAAACGGTTGGAGCGATGCTCCATTTGCCGCCGTTCATCTTCATGCCAAGCTCGAAGTTGCGGGACAGCTCCATCTTCCGGTCGTCCCAGAGCTGATCGAAGGTGATGTTGTGAGCTGAAAATGTGGCGTACTGTGAGATGAAGTAGGGATAAATATCCACATGCGCGACGTAGTTTTCGCCGTAGGCCAGGTGCGCCAACGTATTGTCTCCGAGGCTTCGGGTGATCGTCACGTCAGGAAAGAGGCGGCTGAAGGTTTTTGTCGATTCAGCGCTTTTGGGCGCGACGATAGCGGGAGTTGCGGCGAGCGCTTCGTCGTAACTGACATCGCCTATTCCGGTTGTGTCATACGTAAGAATCGACGGCAGAGTGTAGTTGACGTACTTCATTCCCCCTTCGAGCAGCCAGTCGCCGGTGCGGTACTTTGCTTCGATGAACGGCTCGTGCAACACATGGTTCGAACCGCCGGAGAGGATCGACCAGTTTTTGAACTGAAGCGTATTTCCTGTGATGGTGTAGTTTTTCCACGAGGTCGGCGGGCCGGGACGCTCCTGCGTATGGTAGAGATAGCCGAAATCGAGATCGACGCTGCCAAGCTTTGTGGCGTATTCGGCGAGGATTCCCTTGAGGTCGTGGTCAATGTCCCAGCGGCGGATCATGTTTCCGGTGATAGTCTCCATGTAGTAGCCCTTGTCGCTCCAGTAGTAGGGCTTGACATTGAGCTTCGAGTTCTCTCCGGTTTTGACTTCGAGGTTAGCCATCACCATCCAGTCC
This sequence comes from uncultured Chlorobiales bacterium, assembly GCA_903901395.1. GTDB lineage: Bacteria > Bacteroidota > Chlorobiia > Chlorobiales > Chlorobiaceae > Chlorobaculum. The sequence goes on from CAIUQW010000166.1 coordinate 1,870, forward strand.
TCGAACTCGTTCTTGTTGTATCCGTAGTAGTCGTATTTCTTTGGATCGTTGCCGTAATCGTTGTCGTAAGCGCTGTCGAGGTTCTGAATCTCCGCATAGCTCAGCGCTTTGTAGGGGTGGATGTTACCCTTGCTGTACGTGGCGAATGCTTCGAGTTTCACCTGGTCGCTGAACTGTTCCGTCACCCCGGCCATCACGTTGTTTCGGTTGCTTGATCCGAACCCTTTCCATTTTTCGGCGTAACTGGTCGAGCCGGAAGCGAACGCCTTCAGCCCGCCACCGAGATCGCCGGTGTCGATGCGCAGGTAGGTGCGGCTGAAGTCGTGGCTACCGATGCTCTGCTTCAGCGTGACGCCGAACTTTTCCTCTGGACGCCTGATCGTCATCTCTATCTTGCCGCCCACGTCGGCGACGCCGAGGCCAATGTTGGCTGGCATGACGCCGCTGTAAACCGCGATGTTCTCGAAGTTTTCGAGATCGTAGATGGTGGCTCCACCGCCCGGACGTCCCGTAACCGGCAGTCCCTCGACGTTGACCGTCGTGCCTGGCACGCCACCAGCGGTCGCCTCGACGGCCCGGAAGCGGAACGCCTCGTGGTAGTTCACGATGTCCGCAAGTCCGTAGGGATCGACGCTTTGCTGGCTGATCGAGGGCATCATGTTGATCACCTTGTAGACCGACATCTGCGACGGGTTGAGCAGCGCCGACTCCTTGCCGGTGACGTTCTGCAAGAGGTCGCCCTTTTTGCCCGAGACGGTGATTTCGGGCGCGGTAAAGGTGTTGAGTGCCAGCAAGGTTTGGCTTTCCTCGGCCTGCGCCGTGGCGGAGAGCAAAGCCAATAGGGCTATAAGTGAAGTTCTTTTCATTCGATGTTTCGTTTTTTTTCAGATCGGTCGGATCGGACTGATCAAATTGACCGTTTTGTAATACAGGTTATAACGCTTTTCAAAAAAAGAGCAGCTATTGTTTGTGCTGCAAGGCATTCGCTATTTACCGAAAGTTATAACGATTGGCAAAAATAATGGGGGAATGCCCTGCGTCTCCAGTTAACGCAAGGCGGTTTCCCCCGGCTTCCTGAAGGGAAGGAAGTTCTCAGTTGATGATATGATCCTCGCAGGCTTCGCCCTCTTCGAGCGCGTCGAGGATTTCATCGACCTTGTCGGTGCTGTCGATTTCGCCGTACCAGAAGTTTTCAGGATAGACGACCAGCACCGGCCCTTTTTCGCAAAGGTTCAGGCAGGCCGTGGCTGAAACGGCCACATCGCTCATGCCGCGGTCGGCCAGTTCGCTTTCGAGATAGGGAATGAGGTTCAGCGACTCTTTCTTGTGGCACATGCCCTGCGGCGCGCCCTGCGCCCTGAAGCTCGCGCAGACGAAGATGTGATGTTTCGGTTTGTCCATGATGGTGTGTTTTATGATTGTTATGGTTGGGTTGTCCCATATTCAGCAGGGTTTTAACCCTGCGGACATTTGCTCTTGCATTTTTCAATTGCCCCGGTTTTTAAACCGGGGATTGGATCGGTCGGATCAGTCGGATCCGACTGATCTGGTTCAATTAATCGCACCCGTTTCCTGTGCCGCTGCAACCGGATTTGCAGACGTGACCCAGGGTGTTTTTCATCAGGTGCTTCATGTTCTGGCCGGTGAAGAGGCCGTACACCGCTTCTTCGATCACCCCTTCCATCGCCATCACCTCGATGCCTCTGGCGTTGAGCACCGACTGCGGCGAGTTTCCGGCGCTGTTGACGAGCACCGCGCGGCAGTCGGCGAGCTGGGCCGCGAGCGCTTCCCAGCGATCCTTGCCGCCGCCGGGGGGTGGGGCCGGGCGGGAATCGACCAGCGAGCAGCTCTTTTTCTCCTCGTCGAGCGCGTAGACCAGGAACCTGTCCGCTTCGCCGAGATGCTGGTTGATGAGCACCCCTTCGAGGCTCGCCACGGCGATATACGGGCGATCTTCTTCCGGATTCTTCGGCATGAGCGAGGCTTCGGCGAGCTTCTGCATCATCTCCTCGGTGTTGATTTCGCCGATGATGCCGACCGCGTCGGCGCGGCAGCGGGCGCAGTGCTTCATCTGCGGAAGCAGTTTTCCAGCCTCCTCCTGAATCTCCTTCACCATCAGCGCATCGGGTTCGGGAATGTTCTCGAACACCGTCTCCGTCGTATTATAGTAAGGCAAGGCGTTCAGGATGTCCGCGCCCATCGAGGCGACCTGGCGGGCCACTTCGATGACGTGCGTGTCGTTGACGCCGGGGATGATGATCGAGTTCACTTTGGCCGTCACGCCGAACCTTTTGAGCTTCTGCAGCGCGGCAAGCTGGTTTTCGAGCAGCAGCTCGGCGGCCTGACGGTCGCGGTACATGCGCTTCTGGTAACGCACCCAGGCGTAAATCTCCTGGCCGATTTCGGGATCGATGGCGTTGATCGTCAGCGTGACGTGGCTCACCTGCAACTCGGCCAGCTCCTCGATGTAGGGCAGAACGTCGAGACCGTTGGTGGCGACGCAGAGGAGCATCTCGGGATACTTCTCACGCACGAGCCTCAGCGTCTCCATCGTCTCCTCCGGGTTGGCGAACGGGTCGCCGGGGCCTGCGATGCCCACCACCGAGATGTTTGGCGAGAGCTTGAGCGCCCCATCGAGATAGAAGAGCGCCTGTTTTGGCGAGAGCACCTTGCTCGAAACGCCGGGGCGGTTTTCGTTCATGCAGTCGTATTTCCGGTTGCAGTAGTTGCACTGGATGTTGCACTTCGGCGCGACCGGCAGATGTATTCTTCCGTATTTGTGTCTCGACGTGTCGTTGAAACACGGATGGTTTTTGATGTTCAGTGTCATGATCTGTGTCTCCCTTCAAGACGTATCATTATTGATTACATATAGGTGTAGCCGATTGGCGACGATTTCTGGCGCTCTTCGATGACGGTGTTCACGATGCGGTCGAACAGCTCCTGCGTGCCGCGATAGCCGAGGTGGTGCAGGCGCTGGCCGCCGAAGCGGTCGTGGATCGGGAAGCC
>CAIUQW010000167.1 GCA_903901395.1 uncultured Chlorobiales bacterium
ATATAATTAGAATAACAATTAAGTTTAATATGAATATTTTAATTATCTTAAAATAAATGACAGCCAGAAACAACTTATTTAAGTATTTTATCAACACAGATAAAAGACTTAACTTAAAAGACACACTATTCAGCGGTCAAACTTTTAGCTGGACTAAAAGAGATTTTGCCACAGGTTATCATTTGAATATTATTGGAGATCGCATTATACTGTTAAGCGATTTTTATGAAAATTATATTGAAATTTTGAGTGATAATAAAAAGATAAATGGCCTTCGAATTTCAGACTTTTTATACCGATACTTTTCTCTTGATATTGAAGAAAAAACGATCTTCTCTTCGAGATTTCAACCTGATTTTCCAGAGGTATGGCGACTGATAGAGCCTTACCTCTCTGTCAGAGTTATGCGGCAGGATCCATTCGAAGTTATGGTGACATTCATGTGCGCTCAGGGCATCGGAATGCACCTGATTCGGCGTCAGGTTTCAATGATTACTGAGAGGTATGGCGAAAAGTATGTGCTCGATACCGAAAATGGGCCGTTGGTTCTGCATGGCTTCCCTGCCCCATCATCTTTGGCGTCTGCCAACCCGAATGAGCTGGCTTTATGCACGAACAATAACCGGATAAGAGCAGCGAATATCATTGCCATGGCTCGTTCATTCGAGTCGGGAAAACTGGGGCTGGTGTGTGCTGAATCAGGCAACTGTTCGCTTGAAACCATCCGTGAAGCGTTGTGTGCCCACAGCGGAATCGGTCTGAAAATTGCCGACTGTATCGCTCTTTTCGGCCTCGGTCGATTCGATGCCTTCCCCATCGATACCCATGTGAAACAGTACCTGTGGGAGTGGTTTGGCATAGAAGCCGCTCGCAAAAGCCTCACTGAAAAGAATTACCGTTTCCTCCAGGATGAGGCTCGCAAAATCCTTGGAAATGAGTTTGCAGGTTACGCAGGTCACATACTGTTTCACTGCTGGCGAAAGGAGGTCAAAAAGATGAAAGCATTCTGAGAAAGAGATGGTTGAGTGTTTTTATGGACGCTGATGGACGAGTATGAACGACATGGACATGATGGATTAAACAGAGGATTTTTTGACGGGCACGTTGTAGCGGTATTGGAGGTTAGAGGTACAATATGTTCCGTGGAATAGCAAAAATTTTCAACCTGTTTCAATCATGAAAAAAGTGCTTGTCGCTGGCTCGACCGGCTATATCGGACGGTATGTCGTACAGGAGTTCAAGAATCGGGGCTATTGGGTACGCGCTCTGGTGCGCAATCCCGACAAGATCAAGCAGCCCGGCCCGCACCACGAACCGGCGCTCGATCATCTGGCTGACGAATTCTTTATTGGTGACGCCACGAAACCCGAGTCCATCAAGGGAGTATGCGATGGTGTGGAGCTGGTTTTTTCGTCGCTCGGCATGACCCGGCCCGATTTTGTGCATTCGAGCTTTGACGTGGATTACAAGGCGAACCTGAACATCATGCGCGAGGCGCAAAGGGCGAAAGTGAAAAAGTTCGTCTACATCTCGGTGTTCAATGCGCAGAAAATGATGGAGATCGAAAACATCCAGGCTCACGAGAAATTCGTGGACGAGTTGCGGGCCTCGGGGCTGGAGTACGCAATCGTGCGCCCGACGGGCTACTTTTCCGACATGGCGCAGTTTCTCAACATGGCGCGGAACGGCTTCATGTTCTCACTCGGCGAGGGTGAGACGCGCTCGAATCCCATCCACGGTGCCGATCTGGCCAAGGTGTGCGTTGATGCCGCCGAAGGTGAGGCCAGAGAGATCGACGCTGGCGGGCCGGAGATTTTCACCTACCGGCAGGTTGCCAAAATGGCCGCTGACGTGGTCGAAAAGCAGCCGTTCAATATCTCGCTGCCAGTGTGGCTCGCGGACGGCATTGCCGCCGTAACGGGCTTCATCAATCGCGACATCCACGACATCGCGCTCTTCGCCACTACGGTGAGCAAGAACGACACCGTCGCGCCGCAGTATGGCACGCACCGTCTTCGTGAGTTCTTTGAAGAGATGGCGAATATGAATGGATAACATGCAAAAAACGCCGTTATTCCCAACCAGACCATTCAATCAATCAGGATCGGTTCGGTCAGGAATTCCTGACCGTTCCCCTCCAGCTTCACCCGAAGTATAGAAATGCGCCTGTCCCGATTTCCGAGACGTTCGATCAATACAATCTGCCCATGCAGCCACAGCCGTCAACTTCATCACACGTTCATCACCGAAAAACTTCCTCTCTCGCTTCATTCCTGTACTCCATCACTAACAAATATAGATGGCAGCGCTTAGGAATTAATTTCTTCCTTTATACATTAGATTAAAGCGTCGGCAAGGCAGGGGGCTGCCGGTGGTCGCACGCTTATCATTAATGTGTACAGATTTATCCCGCCATGACACAAAGACGTAAAATTACGGCGATTGTGGGGCTTGAGCAGTACAATGCCGGTCTCTGGAAGAGAATCAAGAGCATGCTCGAAAAGGATGCCGACCTCGTTCAGTTGAGCGACGTCGATCTTGAAAAGCAGAATCCTGAGGCTGCGGTGGCCATCCGCGATGCCGACTGCGTCTTCATGAGCATGATCAACTTCAAGGAGCAGATCGACTGGTTCAAGGAGCAGCTCGACGCAGGCACCAACGAGAAGACCATTTTCATCTTCGAGTCGATGCCCGAGGCCATGGCGCTCACCAAGGTCGGCAGCTACGCGGTCACTGAAGGGAAGTCCGGCATGCCCGACATGGTGAAGAAGATCGCCAAGATGCTGGTCAAGGGGCGCGATGAGGATGCGCTCTATGGCTACATGAAGCTGATGAAGATCATGCGCACCATTCTGCCACTCGTGCCGAACAAGGCGAAGGATTTCAAGAACTGGCTGATGGTCTACTCCTACTGGCTCCAGCCGACGCCGGAGAATATCGTCAACATGTTCCGCCTGATTCTGCGCGAATATTGCGGTTTGGATGTGAAGGTGGAGCCGATTGTCGATGTGCCGAACATGGGGTTGTACCATCCCGACTCGCAGGAGTATTTCAAGGATGTCAAGAGCTACAAGAGCTGGGCGAAGAAGCGCGGCGTGAACTTCGACAAGTCACAGAAGATGGCGCTACTTTTTTTCCGCAAACATTTGCTGCAGGAGAAGACCTATATAGACAATACCATCCGCACGCTCGAAAAGCAGGGCGTGAACGTCTTTCCGGCCTTTGTGATGGGCGTCGAGGGTCACGTGCTCGTGCGTGACTGGCTGATGAAGGAGAACATCGATCTGCTGGTGAACATGATGGGCTTCGGCCTTGTCGGTGGCCCGGCGGGTTCGACCAAACCTGGGACGGCGGCCGATGCGCGGCACGAAATCCTGACCGGCCTCGATGTGCCCTATATCGTTTCGCAGCCGCTGCTTATACAGAATTTCGAGTCGTGGCACGAACTTGGCGTGTCGCCGATGCAGGTAACTTTCACCTACTCGATTCCCGAGATGGATGGCGCGATTTCGCCGGTGATTCTCGGCGCGTTGCAGGACGGCAAGATCGAAACCGTACAGGAGCGGCTCGACCGTCTCGCCCTGCTTTCGAAGAAGTGGCTTCGCCTGCGTGCTTCCTCGAACAAGGAGAAGCGTCTCGCCTTTGTCGTTTACGACTATCCGCCGGGCCTCGGCAAGAAGGCGACAGCGGCGCTGCTCGACGTGCCGACCACGCTTTTCAGGATTCTTCAGCGTCTCAAGAAAGAGGGTTACAATGTCGGCAATCTGCCGGAGACGCCGGAAAAGCTTTTCGAGATGCTCGACCGGGCGACCGACTACCAGATCATGCAGAACAAGCCGGAGGCCATCAAGGTCAATCGCGAGAAATTCAACGAGCTGGCTTCGTACCACGAGCGCGAACGTATCGAGGAGCGCTGGCAATCCTTCCCCGGCGAGATCGCACCGGTTGGCGCTGAAGAGGTCTTTATCGGAGGAGTGCGTTTCGGAAATATCTACATCGGCGTGCAGCCGCGCATGGGCGTGCAGGGCGATCCGATGCGTCTGATCTTCGACAAGGCCAACACGCCGCACCACCAGTATATCTCGTTCTACCGCTGGATCAGCCGCGAGTTCGACGCGCACGCGCTCGTCCACGTCGGCATGCACGGCTCGGTCGAGTGGATGCCGGGCCTTCAGACCGGCCTGACCGGCGAGTGCTGGCCTGACGCCCTGCTTGGCGAGGCTCCGCATTTCTACATCTATCCGGTCAACAATCCCAGCGAATCAACCATCGCCAAGCGCCGCGGCCTGGCCACGATGGTGTCGCACGTGGTGCCGCCGCTGGCCCGCGCCGGTCTCTACAAGGAGCTTCCGGCGCTGAAAGATCTGCTGAGCGATTACCGCGAGCGCAACCACGCGCAGGGCGAGGAGATCGACTCAGTGCAGGATGCGATCATGAGCAAGGCCGAGCTGCTTAACCTGACCGATGACTGTCCGCGCAAGCCGGATGAGTCGTTCAGCGATTTCGTCAGCCGCCTTTATATCTATATCGTCGAGCTGGAAAACCGGCTCATCTCCAACTCGCTGCATGTATTCGGCGAGGCCGGGCCTCTGGAGTCGCAGGTCATCACCATCACCGAGACGGTCAAGAACCGTGGCGAGAACGGACGCACGCTGCCCTTCATCCTCCTTTCCAGCTCGGGCAGAAATGGACGCTTCGAGAGCTACGAGGAGATTTCGAGTCTTTCGCGTAAGGGCGACGATGAGGCAATCAGGATCAGGGAGTGGGCTGAGAACGCCTGCCGTGATTTCGTCAAGCAGACGATGTTCGACCACCGCAATCCCGCGCCGGTCTTCGAGTCTCTCACCGGCGGGCGCAAGCTTCCTGCCGAGGATGTGCCTTTCATCCAGCGCATCATTCAGGAGGGCAGCATGATGATCAACGCCCTCAGCGATACTCGCGGCGAGATGGACGCGCTCGTCAAGGTGCTTGGCGGCGGCTACATCCCCTCCGGCCCCGGCGGCGACCTGGTGCGCGACGGCATGAACGTGCTTCCTTCGGGGCGCAACATCCACTCCATCGACCCGTGGCGTATCCCATCCGAGACCGCCTTCAAGCGCGGCTCGCTGATCGCCGACGGTCTCATCGCGAAGCACGTCGCCGAGAATGACGGCCAGTATCCCGAGACCATCGCCGAGGTGATCTGGGGTCTCGACACCATCAAGACCAAGGGCGAGGCGGTGGCCGTGGTGATCCGGCTTATGGGTGCGGAACCGGCCTACGACGCCTTCGGCAAGATCAGCCACTACAACCTCACGCCGCTCGAAAAGCTCGGGCGTCCGCGCGTCGATGTGCTCATGCAGCTCAGTCCCATTTTCCGCGACGCTTTCGGAATCCTGATGGATCAGCTCGACCGCCTCGTCAAAGATGCCGCCAAGGCCGACGAGCCGCACGAGATGAATTACATCAAGAAACACGTCGATGAGGCGCTGGCCGAAAGGATGGATTTCGAGGTGGCGACTTCCCGCCAGTTCACGCAAGCGCCAGGCGCGTACGGCACCTACGTGGACGATATGATCGAGGATTCGGCATGGGAGAAAGAGGACGATCTCGACGACCTCTTCATTCGCCGCAACAGTAGCGCCTACGGCGGCGGACGTAAAGGTGAGAAGCAGTCGGAGATTCTGCAGAAGCTGCTTGGCTCGGTTGACCGCGTGGTGCACCAGGTGGACTCGACCGAGTTCGGCATCTCCGACATCGACCACTACTTCTCGTCGTCCGGTTCGCTCCAGCTTGCCGCGCGGCGTCGTAACACGAAAACCTCGGACATCAAGCTGAACTACGTCGAGTCCTTCACCTCGGACATCAAGCTCGACGACGCCGACAAATCACTGCGCGTGGAGTACCGCTCGAAGCTGCTCAATCCGAAATGGTTCGAGGGAATGCTCAAGCACGGCCACAGCGGCGCGGGAGAAATCAGCAACCGCGTGACTTATATGCTGGGCTGGGACGCTGTCACCAAGAGCGTGGACGACTGGGTCTACAAAAAGACGGCTGAAACCTATGCGCTCGATCCCGATATGCGCGAACGCCTGGCGACGCTCAATCCGCAAGCCATCAAGAACATCGTTGGCCGAATGCTCGAAGCCCACGGACGCGGCATGTGGAAAGCCGACCAGAACATGATCGACGAGCTTCAGGAAATCTACGCCGACCTGGAGGACAGGCTGGAAGGTATGGCAGATGATTAATAGATAATGAACAATTGAAAAGTTAAATGAAAAGGGGGCGGCACAACAACCGCCCCTTTTTTTATGGCTCCTCGCTGTTTCGAGTGGGTAATTGCAAAAGAAACGTACCTTTCGATTTGACCA
>CAIUQW010000168.1 GCA_903901395.1 uncultured Chlorobiales bacterium
GAAGCCTCGTCTGGAGGCGCGGGCGTCGGTGGCGGCGGATGCGGATGTAACTGAGCAAGCAGTATTGAAATAATTATTTAAAGAGTTGAAGTCTATGGAATATGTTCCGCTGAAGAGTTCAAACAGAAAATCCAGAGTAGTGGGCGCTCTGCTCGCCAGCGCCGCAATGTTGCTGCCATCCGTGAAAAACGCCATGGCCGATGCGGCTCCCGAACAGGGCGTCATCAGCATGAAATATCTGAACTATCACGACAGCCAGACGGGCGATACCAATCTGACGGCTGGCATGTCGAAGAATCGAATGACCGTGAACGCGCTCTCGTTCATGGGCATGGTGCCGATTGCTGGCAAGTGGTCGGTTGCGGCGACCTTCATCGAAGATTCAGTCACCGGCGCATCTCCGGCCTATCACGGCTCCGGCTTCCCGGCGAATACCTCGTCTGGTGCATCTGGTGATCTGCGTCATGCCGGTGACCTGAACGTTACCCGCTATTTTTCGAGAGGCACGCTCAGCCTTGGGACGAGCTATTCGCAGGAGTCCGATTACAAATCTCTCGGCTGCTCGCTGAATGGCACCTTGTCAACCGAAAGCAAGAATACAACCCTCAGCTTTGGGACGGCCTTCAACAGTGACACGATCGATCTCAACAGAGAGGCTGTCGTACACAAACAGGAAGATCCGGGTCACAAAACGATTTTCTCGGGTTTGCTGGGCGTGACCCAGGTCATGTCACAGAACGATATCGTGCAGTTGACCATGACCATGACGCATGGTTACGGTCATTACAGCGATCCGTACAAAGACTATGACAACCGGCCTGGACGCAGGAACATGGTTACCTTCATGAGCCGGTGGAACCACCACTTCGACGGGCCTAACGGCACGACGCACATCTCGTATCGCTATTACAGCGACTCCTTCGGTATCCGCTCGCACACAATCGACGCAGAATATGTGCAGCCGCTGCCGAAAGGGTGGGAGATCACGCCTTCGCTCAGGTACTACTCGCAAAGCGCCGCTGATTTCTATATGCCGACGGGTGCCGACCCTCATGTAGCGACACCGGTTACCGGTCTGGTGCACTACTCGGAAGATCAGCGCTTATCGGCTTTTGGCGCATTCAGTTACGGCATCAAGGTCAGCAAGGACCTCGGACGGAGCTGGACGACTGATGTGAAGTACGAGCACTGCGAGCAGCGCTACAACTGGGGTATCAACGGCAAGGGCGATCCGGGGATTCCGACCTTCAACATGAGCGCGATCCAGATAGGCCTGTCGCGAAAGCTCTGAGTCTGCTGTATAATGGAAAAAAGGTCGTATTGATGTAATTTGCCGCTCATATGCACAGATTTGAATTCAGGGCGATGGGCGGCGGATGCGAGATACTGCTTGCCGGTCTGGGGAAAAAAGATGCCAGAAAACTCGCAACGCAAGGCATCAAAGAGGTCAGCCGGATCGAGCGGAAGTACTCCCGGTACCGGCCCGAGAGCGTGGTGTCACGGATCAACGCATTGGCTGGAAAAGAGTGGTGCGAGTGTGACGAAGAGACTCGCGCGCTACTCGATTATTCCGACGCGCTTTACCGAAGTAGCGCGGGGTTGTTCGACGTGACTTCGGGCGTCTTGCGGAGAGCGTGGAATTTCGAAAAGCAGGAAGTCCCGTCGCAGGAGTCGCTGCTCCCACTCCTGAAACTGGTTGGATGGAGCCGCGTCGAGCGAAATGAGAGCGCCGTCTGCCTGCCCGAAGAGGGGATGCAACTCGATTTCGGCGGTATAGGCAAGGAGTATGCCGCTGATGCCGCAGCTGAAGTACTCGCTGACCACGGCGCTCTGCACGGTTACGTCAATCTCGCCGGAGATATAAGGATCATCGGGCCAAAACCCGACGGAGAGCCTTGGACAATCGGTATTCGCGATCCGCGCAATTCCGGCGGAATGATCGCCTCGATTCCGGTCGCCTCGGGAGCCATCGCCACCAGCGGAGATTACGAGCGCTTTTTCGAGCTGGAGGGGCGGCGGTACTGTCACATTCTCAATCCCGTGACGGGATTTCCGGTAAATTTCTGGCGCTCGGTCTCGGTGCTCGCGCCGCTCGCCACCACGGCAGGCAGCATCACCACGATCACCATGCTTCTGGAGGCGGATGGGTTGCGCTATCTGAAAGAGTCCGGATTCATGTTCCTCGCTGTCGATCAGACGGGCAAAGTGCATTACAATCATTGAATTAACGCTGATAAAACATGATAAAACAACGAACCCCAAGAGGTTTCATTACCACGATCGCGATACTGCTCGTGCTGCTCATGAAAAGCGTCACGGGTATGGCGGCAGACTTTCTCGATCCCGAAAAGGCATTCGTGCCGAGCGCCGAGCTGACCGGTAATAACTCCATCGCCCTGCACTGGAAGATCGCCAAGTCCTACAAGCTCTATCGTGATCAGGTGAAGGTGAGCGTCACGAGCGGCAAGGCCACCCTCGGCAAGCCGGTCTTTCCCGAAGGTATTCTCTTCACCGATCCCACGACCGGCGAGAAACAGGTGATCTATCATAACTCCCTGCATGTCAATGTACCGGTAAAGAGCGCTTCCGGACCCTTCACCTTGAGCGTCGAGTATCAGGGATGCTCCGAGGATGGGCTTTGTTATCCGCCGATGAGCAAGTCGTTCAAGCTCGTTCCGCCAAAGCAGGATGAAGCAGCCGCCGCAACCGCTTCGCCTGACTCTGGCGCATCGGCTGGCGTGCAGCCTGCGGCAGCCCCGGCACCCGTACCCGCCGTGGCCGCGTCCGCTCCGGAAAAAGCCGCTGACAAAGGCGGCAAGGATGATATGTCGCTCGCCAAATCGACTCTCGAAAGCGGAAGCCTCTGGAAAGTCGCCGCGGCCTTCTTCCTCTTCGGCCTTCTGCTCTCCTTCACCCCATGCGTGCTGCCGATGGTGCCGATCCTTTCGTCGATCATCGTCGGAGAAGGGGAGACCAC
>CAIUQW010000169.1 GCA_903901395.1 uncultured Chlorobiales bacterium
GCTGCCGCTCGTCAAGCGCCTCGTAATCGCCTCGCCCTTTATTCTCTTCATGGCTGCGGGCAACCTCGCGCTCGACCGTTCGACCGCCGTGACGATAGCCGGAGTCGCCATCACCGGTGGCATGATTTCGGCCTCGGTGATCGTGCTGAAAACGCTCGTCACGCTCGCCGCCCTGCTCTCGCTCATGTCCGTCATGCCGTTCCACCGCTTCGGCATGGCGCTCCGAAGCCTGCGCGTGCCGGAGGCGTTCGTCACGCAGTTGCTGCTGGTCTATCGCTACAGCTTCCTGCTCGCCGAGGAGGCCGAAATGATGCAGCGGGCGCGTGACCTCCGTAGCTTCGGCGGTCGCGGCAAAGGAGTGCTCGTGACGGCGAAGCTCATCGGCTCGCTGCTCATCCGCACGACGGCGCGGGCGGAGCGAAACTACATGGCGATGAGCGCGCGCGGCTTCCGAGCGGCGCTGGATTCGCGCCCGGCCCTCGCGATAAAGCCCGGCGACCTCGCCGCAATCGCAGGCGCGACGGCACTTTTCGGCCTGATCCGCCTCTTTTTCTGAACGCTTTTTCCGGCAGGAGTACCCGATTTGATCGACATCGAACAGCTCGCCTTCACCTACCCCGACGGCACCAAAGCGCTCGACAGCCTCCGCCTCCGCGTCGCGAAGGGCGAATCGGTCGGCATCGCCGGATCGAACGGCGCGGGCAAATCGACCCTCGTCAGCCACCTCAACGCCTGGCACCTGCCGCAGTCGGGATCGGTGCGGATCGGAGAGGTGAAGGCGGAGAAAAAAACGGTCGAAACGATCCGGAAGATGGTGGGGCTGGTGTTCCAGAAGCCGGATGACCAGCTCTTCATGGCGAGGGTCTACGACGACGTGCTCTTCGGCCCCTCGAATCTCGGCATGAACGAGGCGGAGAGCCACGCCGAAGCCGAGCGGCTGCTGCGGATGTTCGGCCTCTGGGAGCTGCGCGACAAGCCCCCCGCCCACCTCTCGCAAGGCCAGAAACGCTTCGCCGCGCTGGCGGCGGTGCTCGTCATGAAGCCGGAGCTGCTCGTGATGGACGAACCCACCTCCGACCTCGACCCCCGCAACCGCCGAATGCTCATCGGCCTGGTCAACGGTTTGAGGACAACAAAACTCACCGTCTCCCACGACCTCGACTTCCTCTGGGAAACCTGCCAGAGAGTCTGCATCATGAACAAAGGAAAGATCGTCGCCGACGGCCCGACAAAGAAAATTTTATTGGATCGCGCGTTGCTGGAAGCAAATGGTTTAGAGCTGCCGCTGCGGTTGCAGGGGGGATAAGGAGATTGTTGTCTTTGCTGTCCTTTCCGTCTTTGCTTTTATGAAGTGCTTTCGATTTAAGTAAAAAGATTTCGAACACGAAATATGCCAAAATCTTGCTGCAAGTTAATGTAAATAAGTATCTTGCCTTAAGAGATTTACTTAGTAGTACTCCCGTTCTAATTTTCTAAGAGCCTTGACAATTCAGGCGTTATTCTCTTAACCAATTTAATAATAAGTACATAACATGCACCGCCCAAAAAAAGGGATCGGGTCGGAATGCATTGAGGGTCATTTTGAGTTGACGCGATCATTTTTACTGATGATCGACAGTAGTAAAGCGCTCCGCGAATAGTTAGAGCGTGGTTGTAATCGAGTGTTTATAATATTTATAATAAATTCTTTATAAATGGATAGCAATCGTCTCAATAAATATATAAAATCCGTATTCCTTAAATCAAGGCTCACTTCGGAATACTCTAATTCTTTTTTACCGCTGTTCCGAAACCTTTTCGACAGATCTCACGAAAAGATTTCAGCCAAAGTAGAAAAAAGGCTTAACAACAGATATAAACTATTAGAAACTCTTGAAAAGAAAGTAAAAAATCTTCAAGTTCACAATGAACTAACTCAAGCTGAAGTTAAAATATCAGAAAATAAAAATAAGCTAGTAGCTACCTCAGTTTCATCTGAAGATAAAAACATTTCTCATGACGCTTCAAAAGATCATACTCTCTCTCCAGGTGTACGAGCTTACCACCTTGCAGTAACCGACCTTTTTGTTGAAAAAGCCCTTGCTTATCTGGAGAACCGAGCATACCGCTACAAAAGGCTTGGCTATGTAACTTATTTCTTTGCATTGACTATTGTTGCATTTGGCGCTGGACTCGCCGTTTTTCAAATGCTATGTCCACCTCCTTTAAACTATTATGTAATTGTAAAATTGCTAAACTCATCAACACAGCCATTAGATAGTGAAAACCTTTTAAAACCAATTAAAGAATTTTCAAATCAGCTCCAATACATACCAGCATTTACACCGCATGGTTTCACATCCCGCGAAACAATCTATATCGATGGATTTTTATCTTTTGCAAAATCTTTTACTGCCTATGGCATGATTGTCCTTATGGCTGTCAAGCTTATTCGCTTCGGAAAAGCTTTGTTAGGGCAAGCTGAACGGTTGTTAGAACGGCGGCACGCACTCAGACAAGGCCGACTATTTGTGCATTTGAACGATGGCAAGTTGTCTATAGATGACCTTGAAAAAGCGTTTAACTGGAATACCGCTGGAACAAATGCGTTCAGTGATATACCCACAGAATCACAAGCCCCTTGGGGTACAGTTCTCAATTTAAATGTACTTAAGGAAGTTTTGCCACAATTGATCAAAGAGGGCTTGGCAGCTCGAAGACTCAAAAAGGATGAAAAGGACGAAAAAGACAAAACATAAAATGTACAGTAATATGTAAAGTTACGTTCTTTCTTCTAAGCAAATCGCGCCAGCCATCCCATCAACCCTCTGGCTCGGCTGGCGCGATTCAGTTTCCTGCTCACTTTTTTTGTGGACTGATCAGCAGCAAACGAGATGAAGCTCGCAACCTCAGAAATATCGCGATTATCTATATCAAGAAAATCAAAGGTAAACCGACAGAGGCGCTTAATTCTCTCCAGCAAACACGTAAAATCTATCAACAGATTGATGCCGGAGCCAAAGCGAATTCTCAGAAAAACGAAAAAAATATCAGGAATCTCAAAACGGAGATGCATGAGCAATAGGTGGAAAGGCTGCTACAAAAAAACAGGGCGGGCATGAAACCCGCTCCTACAGAGCAAAATCAAAAATCTGGTAAAATCCTCTTCATCTCTTCCGTCCCATAAGTCCCATAAGACCTATAAGTCCTATAGGTCTTATAAGATAACCGCTTCTACCCCTCCGGCTCGGCGGGCGCTGGTGCGCTCTCCCCTTCGCTCTTTTTGCGGGCGGGTCTGCGGCGGGCGGGGCGGCGGGGCTTTTTCTCTGGCGCGGGCGTTTCGGCTGATGGCTGAACAGGCTCGGGTTCGGCGGCGACCACCGGCTCCGGGGCTGGTTCGGCGGGAATCTCCGCTGGTGGTTCCGGCGACGGGGCGGGTTTCGCGGCGGCTTTGGCGCTCTTCGATCTCGACGAGCGGGACGCGGTGCGCTTCGCAGGCTTGGCTTCGGCGGCGGGCGGCTCCGCAGCGGCTAACTCCGGCGCTTCAGGCGCGGCTGGCGTGGTCGCCTCGGGTTCGTCGGCAACTGGAACGACGACAACAGGTTCGGTCGCGGCGGCTTCAGGCTTGACCGGTTCAGGCGCGGTTGGCGTCGCCTGTTCCGGCTCTGACGCGACAGCTTTTGGCGCTTCCGGCTTTACCGGAGCGGGTTCGGGCGCGGCGGCTTTAGGCGGTTCCGGCTCCGAAGCGACCGGCTTTTCAGCGGCGGGTTCCGCTGCGACAACAGTTGTCGATACAACCTCGGCGGCAGCGGGCTGCGAGGCGGCTGGATCGAGTGGCGGAATCTCCTGCGAAACCGAAGCTACCGCCGGAGCCTCCACGGGCAGGGCCTCGGGTTTGCGCCCTTTGCGTTTGTCGCGGATGTAGAGTTCGGAGTGGTTGTTGCGGAACTCGATATCGAACATGTCGATGGAGCGGATCAGGTCGGAGAGCCGCTTGTAGCCGTAGTTTCGCGGATCGAACGACGCCTGGTTGGCGATGTTCTTGCCGATCTTGGCGAGGTTCGACCACCCATCCTCCTCCTGGGCGCTGTCAACGGCGTTGAGCAGCAGCGTCCGCAGCTTGCCGTCGCTCCGCAACTCGTGGCTGCTCTTGCGGCGGAAACTGTCGCTTTTGGCAGGCTCCTTCTCGCCAGCGAACGAATCGAGATAGAGAAAGGTCGAACAGGCATTCACGAAGGGCGATGGCGTCGATTTCTGCCCGAAGCCGTAAACGTTTAACCCTTCCGACAGAATACGCATCACGAGCGGCGTAAAATCGCTGTCGCTCGACACGATGCAGAAGGCATCGAGTTTTTTGCTGAAGAGCAGGTCCATCGCGTCGATGGTCATCGCCATGTCGGTGGCGTTCTTGCCCTTGGTGTAATCGAACTGCTGGATCGGGCGGATGGCGTAATCGTGCAGTTTATCCTCCCATCCC
>CAIUQW010000170.1 GCA_903901395.1 uncultured Chlorobiales bacterium
CCCATCATCGCCAACCCGAACTGCTCGACCATCCAGATGGTCGTGGCGCTCAAGCCGCTCTACGACGCCTACGGCATCCGCCGCGTGGTGGTTTCGACCTACCAGTCGGTGACCGGCAAAGGCAAGGCCGGGCGCGACGCGCTCGAAAGCGAGCTGGCGGGCGACATTCCGGCGGAGTTCACCCATTTCCACCAGATCGCCTTCAACGCTGTGCCGCAGATCGACGCCTTCACCGACAACGGCTACACGAAGGAGGAGATGAAGATGGTCAACGAGACCAAGAAGATCATGGCAGACGACACCATTCAGGTATCGCCGACCACGGTGCGCATCCCGGTTTACGGTGGCCACGGCGAATCGCTGAACGTCGAGCTGAAGAGCGATTTCGACATCGAGGAGGTGCGCGCCCTGCTCGCCGGATCGCCGGGCATCGTCATGCAGGACGATCCGTCGGCCCGTCTCTACCCGATGCCGATGACCTCCTACGAGCGCGACGAAGTGTTTGTCGGACGCCTCCGCCCGGACTACTGGCACCCGCGCACCCTGAACCTCTGGGTCGTCGCCGACAACCTCCGCAAAGGCGCCGCCACCAACGCCGTCCAGATAGCTGAGCTGCTGGTTGGGAATTTGTGAAAATTGGTGTGTGACGGAATTTCTTGTAGGGGCGGTTCTTGTGGCCGCCCTTTTTATTTGGTGGGAATGACAGCAAGGATGGGCGTTGTTGGTAATTGGCGAGGGATGAGAGGGATTGTTATATTGTTCTGCGGTTGAGGAATCCAAATCTTGGGGAGCGTGTATGAGTCCTACCGTTTTTTGTGAGCAGGGATTTCGATTTTTCTTCTTTTCGCGTGAAGAAAAAAGAATGCATGTGCACGTTATATCGGGGGACGGCGAGGCGAAGTTTTGGCTTGAACCTGAACTTGAACTTGCAAAGAATCATGGATATTCCAGAATTCAGTTGAAGCAGATTGAATCAATAGTGGAGGCGCACAGCGATGAACTTGTTAAAGCATGGAGAAAGCATTTCAGAAGTTGAGGTGTCGAATATATCGCAACACGGCATTTGGCTTCTTGCTCACGGAAAAGAGCTGTTTTTGTCGTATGCCGATTTTCCGTGGTTCAGGGATCAAACGGTAAAATCGATTCTCAATGTCAAGGAACAGTCGCCCGGCCATTTCTGGTGGCCCGAACTGGATGTTGATTTGAGGGAGGAAATGATAGAACACCCGGAACGCTTTCCGCTTGTCGCGGATGTGCGGGATGATACATAAGTAAATCTGAGTTATTAATTCGGCCATTAAAATTCTCAAAAAATTGCCCCGGACTTCAGTCCGGGCTATGCGGATAACACAAAATAAATCCGGGCTTTAGCCCAATTTCTTACAACGACGGCGATTGCGATTTATTGTCGCTGGAGTAATAAATGAGGCTGTCTCAAAAGGTTTGTATCCGTAAGTTATTCAGGACTTCGTTGTTTTGTCATTCTGAACGAAGTGAAGAATCCAGTTTCTGGAGATTACCAGTAAATGGATAATTTATTGGACGTTACGAAAGTTCTCTGGATTCTTCGCCCGACTTTGTCGGACTCAGAATGACAGACAAAACATGACAATAATCATTGGGGCAATCTCTTTTGAGACAGCCTCCTCCTTTCAAGACTAAATGCCAGCGTTCCCACGCATAACGACAAAAATTCACACACGTACCCGTCTGCGTGGTGATGTTTCCGGTATAGTTCAAACTCAGACGATCAACCTCCATCCTCTTACCCCTGCGAAACACCAAAATTTCCAGCATCGGCGCACTTTCTCGACGGACGTACAGTCGAGAAAGTGCGCCGCCTCTTTTCTCCCCTTTTCTATGGTGGTAAATTTCTGAAAAGAAATGGCCATGCAAAAACGGGTCGATCAGGTCAAAACTGTCTTTCCCTTCCGCGCAGGATGTTTCGCAACCAGTGAATGCTGTTCGTTAAATTTCCCAAGAAAAGATTCTTTCAGGCTTGGCTTATGAGAAAGTACATGTTGTCCCTGATCACAAATAAAAAAGCAGTAGATGCAGCGAGACCTGCCTCTACCGCTCTATCTTCACTAACCCAAAGCAAAAATATGATGAGTCAAATCATACTTCTGCTGGCGACACTCGTCGCACTGATCGTGGCGATTAGAGTGTAAATCTAATCGTCCGCTGATCGAAAACCAAGCCGAGGCTGTAACAGAAATCGTCTTTGAATGTTCTCAATACAGCGCTGTCTCGCCTTGAGTTTCATCCGAAAAGCGCTAAAAACGAAAAAGCGGGTCGGAACCCGCTTTTCGTTTCATGATGCGTCAGCTTATATCCGGCAGAGGTAGTTGCAGCGGATGGCGCCGTTCTCCTTGCGGATGTCGGCTTTGATCTCGGTTTGCGGGTTGACCAGCTCGCGGAGCAGGGCGGTGAAGGTGCCGAGGTAGAAGTTGCCGACGACCGGATGCGACGGGAACGTCACCTTGACCATGACGTTTGGCGATGGCTTCGAGCCGTAGGTGAACTCACCGCTTCCGGCGAAGGTCCAGGCGTTCTTGCTGATGGCGAAGAGGAATACCTTGAAGGCCAGTCCTGCGGGCAGCAGCTTGACGATGGTCTGGAACGGGCCGGGGATGCGCACCTTGAGAAGATACTTCGCGGTGCGTTCGCCCGACTCCTTGAGAATTTTCGCGGTGGACGCTTCGCCGATCTCCTTCTGCAAGGCAATGACCAGAGAGTGGAATTTCGACTCCTCGACCATCTCCGACGGCAGGTTGTTGATCAGGTAGCCCTGACCGATTTTCTTCAGAAGTTTTTCGGTTTCGCTTTTTCCGTAGGCGGTTTCGAGCGCGCCGATGGTCTGTATGATGGAGTTCGGGCCGATTCTTGATGGACTGCTGCTCATTGAATAAATAGAGTTCTGGTTTGTGCGTTGATTGCTGGTTAATGTTTTTTTCGCGGCAATGCTCTGTCGATGGCTGTTTGCCGGGGCGCGGGGATGTCGAGCCGTACATTGTCTGTCGTCCAGCCGGGCCGGATCGTGACCGTCACCGCCGCGAAAGGATCGCAGGGCGCAAACGGGCTGAGCGAGCCGCTGTTCCATTCCGTCACGGGCGAAACGGAACCGGAGGTCGATGGAATGAATCCGGTGATCGTGTACTCTCCAGCCGGTAGATCGCGGAAGCTGTAACTGAAAGCGCCATCGGCTTTTGGCTTCAGCACCACGCGCTGGCGAGCCTCCGCCGAGCCGCTTCGCCGGGCCTCGACAACCACCGCCGGCGCTTTTGCCGTGCCGGTGCCGGTCACCTCTCCGTACGCCTCCTGACCGGCAGTGCCGAAACGCGATTCCACCAATGGCTCCTTCGACGCCGAACCGACAAGCTCCTTCAACATTCCGGCCCTGACCTGAATCCGGTACTCTCTTGCGTGCTGGAAGCCGCCCGAAGGCGTGATGTCGTAAGTGCGGCTGTCGATGCGGGCGATGGCCAGCGGCAGCGGCTTGTCCTGCCCTTTGTCGGATAGCGTAAGCGTGACTGCGGGTTTGACCGACGACTCCTCGACCGGAAGGTTGCATTGCAGCTCGATGGCCGCGCCCGATTCAGGGCGGATCGTTTCGGGGATGACGTTGTCCGCGCCACTCGCCGGAACGATGGCGACCGACAGCTCCGGATAGCGCTCCGTCCGGGGGCTGCCCGCAAAGGTCAGCTCTGACGGCGGGCCTCCAGCGGACGAGAATCGGAGTTTGTACCAGGCGCGGCTCTCCATCGGCGCGGTCAGCAGGCGGAACGTAGCATCCTCGCTGTTTCTCGACGACGAGTAATAGCCGAGCACCGGCAATGCGGCCCCGGTCGAGGTATTTTCAATTCGCATGGCGGACAGCTCGAAGCTTCGAGCAAGCATCTGCACGTTGAAGGTGACCTCGATTTCCCGATTGTTGATGGCGCGGCATGAACTCAGAGTGCGTGCTGACTTGTCGCCCGGCGCAAGGCGCAATCCGACGCCGGTCGCGCCAGTCTGAACGGCTGGCGAGGAGGTGACGGAAAACATTTCCATTCCGGGGTCGAACTGCAAATTGCCGTTTCTGTCGGTTATGGCGACGATGCGGTAGCTTGCGGGCGAGAGATTTTCGAACCGAAACGCTCCCGACGGCCCGGTCTGCGCGATATAGTCCGGCCTTGTCTGCGGGGTGTCGCTGTTCCGCGACAGAGGATAGGCCATCACCGTGGCGTTCCGCGCCGGAGCCATGCGGTTTGTCCAGACCCGACCATCAATCGCTCCGTGGTCGATCACCGGGCCGGTTGAAAAGGGCAGCGTCCAGCTCTGGTCGAGGAGGTGCCCGCCATCGAGGCTTTTCAACGGAGATCGTAAGGTGAGCGTGTAGGTGCGGTTTGGTTTCAGCGGCGTATAAAGCCTTATTTCAGCTTCTTTTCCGTGCATCATAACCTCGTAGTCATCGACAAGCGGCGAGAAAAAAATCGATTTCGACAGCTCGCTTTTGCTGACATAGTGGCTGAAGCCGATGCGGATCGTTTGCGGCGCTTCATTGACCGACGCGGCGGCGGGAATCGAAGAGACGACGCTGAGCGGGGAGTGATCCGGAGGGCCGCCTGTTGGCGGGCGGTCAACGGCGCAGGCGCAGAAGAAAACAGGGATCAGAATGGCTGCCAGAATTTTCAGGCCGGGAAATTCTTTCACGGAGGCGCTCCTTTCAGAGTTGAAAGCTGCTAAATTGTTTCTCAGCATGAAAATTCTTAAATTAAAAACTGAAGGTATTCTATGAAAGCGATTTGAGGAAAAAAAACAGACAGAGTTTGAGATAGATGGCCAGACGAAATTTCAAGGTTCTTTATGTCTCTGGCGAGGGGTCTCCTTTTATAAGGGTCAGTTCTCTGGCCGATTATATGGCATCGTTTCCGCAGGCGCTTGAGGAGGAGGGATTCGAAGCCCGAATCATGATGCCGAAATACGGTATCATCAACGACCGCAAGTTCCGTCTGCACGATGTGCTCCGGCTGTCGGATATTGAAGTCCGTCTCAAGGACAAGACCGACATGCTGCATATAAAGGTTACCGCCCTGCCGTCCAGCAAGATTCAGACCTATTTTCTCTATAACGAGAAATATTTTAAGCGACACGGACTCTTCTCCGATATATCGCTTGGCGGCGATCACAAAGGGAGCGCGGAGCGTCTGATCTTTTTCAGCGTGGGCGTGATGGAGACGCTCGTGCGCCTCGGCTGGCAGCCGGACATTATCCATTGCCACGACTGGCACGCCGGGCTTGTCGCTCTTTTGGCAAAGACGCGCTACGCCAAACACGACTTTTTCAAAAAGGTGAAGGTCGTCCAGACGATTCACAACGTCTATCGCCAGGGCATTTTCCCGTCGAAGGCATTTCAGAAGCATCTCGACGCGGAGGTGTTCGACGCGCTTGAAAAACAGGGCGACGAAGTCAACCTGCTCGCCACCGGCATCAAGAATGCCGATCTGGTCACCACCACTTCGGATCGCTACGCCCGCCAGATCGTTGATAATCCGGAGCTTTCGTTCGGCATGGACAAGGCTTTGCAGGTGTGCGGCGACCGCTTTCACGGCATTCTCAACGGCATGGATACCCGCCAGTGGAATCCATCGTCCGACAAGCTTATCAAGAAGCGTTACAGCGTCGAGCAGCCTGAGCTGAAGCTCGAAGACAAGAAGGTGCTGCTCGAAGAGGTTGGCTTGCCATTTGCCGAAGAGACGCCCGTCATTGGCGTGATCGCGAACTTCGACGCTTATCAGGGCGCGGAGCTTGTCAAGGAGAGCCTCGCGAAACTGCTCGAACTCGACATTCAGCTCATCGTTTTTGGATCGGGCGAAAAGGAGTTCGACCAGGCGCTCAAGGAGAGTGCGGAGGCCAACCCGGAAAAGATGGCTTTCCGCCCTGAGTTCACCGATGCCTTCTATCACCAGATGATCGCCGGACTCGATATTCTGCTCATGACCTCTCGCATCGAAGCGTGCGGCATGATGCAGATGTTCGCGCAGAACTACGGCACCGTGCCGATCGCCTACGCTGGCGGCGGCATCGTGGATACCATCGAGGAGGTCTCCGGCGACACGGGCACCGGTTTCATCTTCACCGACTACACGCCCGAGGCGCTGACGGCGAAGCTTCAGAAGGCCCTCGCGCTCTTCGCCGACAAGGAGCGCTGGAGCGCGCTCACGCTCGAATGCATGGGGCGCGATTTTTCATGGAGCGGTTCGGCGGAGAAGTACGCTGAACTCTACCGTAACCTGCTTGGATGAAACAGCTTATGGAGAGCGTAAAGGTTCTTTTTCTCGACAGGGATGGCACGATCAATCAGGATATTGGCAGTTACGTCGCGAGCCGTGATAAGTTCGTGCTGATCGACCGTGCGGACGAGGCCATCGCGATTGCGCGCGAGGCGGGCTTCCGCATCGTGATCATCACCAACCAGGCGGGCATCGCGCGCGGCATCGTCACGCCGCGTGAGGTCGAGGATGTCAACGACTACCTCAACGAGCTGCTGGCGCTGCGCCACACCTCGTTCGACCGCTGCTACTACTGCCCGGCGCACCCCAACTACCCCCATCCCGAGTACGACCAGTTCATGGATCGCCGCAAACCCTCGCCGCTCATGGTGGAGCAGGCCATCGCCGACCTGCGCGAGGAGGGGTTCGAGGTGGATCGCGAGGCGTCGTTCTTCATCGGCGACAAGGTGATCGACATCGAGTGCGGCCAGCGCGCCGGGCTGAAGACGATCCTCGTCAGAACCGGCCACAACGAAGAGGCGCTCTGCCACGAGCGCGGAATTTCACCGGATCATGTCGCTGACGATCTTTACCAGGCAGTGACGGGGTTTGTGCTGGCGGGAAAGGAGTGAAAGGACGGCAGATTGGATCGATTTTGGTTTGCCAGAGTGAATAACGAGCGAGGCTCCCGATGATTTGCCTGTATGTTCACATTCCTTTCTGCCGGGAGCGTTGTCCGTACTGCGATTTTTTTCTCGTCACCAAAGCCGGATTTGTCGAGCGCTTTTTCGAGGCGCTTGCCGTGGAGACGGCTGCGAAATCGCCGCTCTTTGCGGGCCAGCCTATCAAGGCGATTCATTTCGGCGGCGGCACTCCGTCGCTGGTTTCACCCTCCTTCATCGAAAGCTGGCTGTCGCAGGTTGCCAGCCTTGCCGGACTCTCCGCTGAAACCGAAATCACCCTCGAAGCCAATCCTGAAGACCTTTCGTCCGACTCGCTCGATGCGCTGAAAGCGGTTGGCGTCAACCGGCTGAGCATTGGCGTGCAGTCGTTTACTGACCGCAAGCTCAGGGCGCTCGGGCGGGCGCATTCGGCTGACGACGCTCTTCGGACGGTCGCCGGGGCGCTCGACCGCTTTCCTTCCGTGAGTATCGATCTGATGTGTGGCGCGGAGGGCGAGACGCTCGCCGAATGGGAGCTCGATCTGCGCGCGGCGCTCAGGCTTCGTCCGCACCACGTTTCGGTTTATATGCTCACGCTTGAAGAGAAAACCCGCCTTTGGCGCGATGTGCGGAAAGGGCTGCGCGACCTTCCTGGCGAGGAGGTGCAGGCGGCGATGTACCGGAGGGCGGCGGAAATACTGTGTGGTGCGGGATACCGCCATTACGAGATTTCCAACTTCGCGCTCGAAGGGCATCACTCGCGTTACAACCTCGCGAGCTGGATGCGCGAGCCGTACATCGGTTTCGGCCCGGCGGCGCACAGCTTTGTCGTCGATTCCGGGGCGGAGAGGCGCTTCTCGAACGCCACCAGCCTGACGCGCTACCTTGCCGATCCCGCGGGCGCGGTCGATTTTCGCGAGACGCTGACCGAAGCGCAGCACTTCGACGAGGAGGTTTTTCTCTCCCTGAGAATCCGCAAGCCGCTCGCTGTTGAGTTTTTGCGAAAAGGGGATAAATTAGGGCATCAGCATCTCGATTCTGTCCTTGATACGCTACAGGAAAAAGGGTGGATCGCGCTCGAATCCGGCGAAGTCACGCTGACCGAAGCGGGCTTTCTTTTCGCCGACCTCGTCGCCTCGGAACTGCTTTCGGAGTGAGCGCACGGCTGATACGAATCGTCAACAACCTGTCTCGAATGACACACCGAAACGTGAACCGGATCACTGCCGCCGGTATATTTCTTGTCGCCGAAGCGGTCTATCTCTCGACGATGGCCCCGACCTTTTCGTTCTGGGATTGTGGTGAGGTGATCGCCACCTCCTACACCCTCGGCATTCCGCATCCTCCCGGTGCGCCACTCTACCTGCTTGTCGGCCATCTCTTCTCGCATCTTCCTTTCTTTCACGACATTGGCGCTCGCATCAACTTCTTCAGCACGCTGCTCAGTTCGGCCACCATCATGCTGACCTGGCTGATCATCGTCAGGCTGATCACGCTGTACCGGGGGTCGAAGCCCGACGGGTGGAGTCTGCCGGAGAAGATCGCGGCTTATGGTGGCGCGGCGGTGGGCGCTCTCTCGCTCGCTTTTTCCGAGAGCTTCTGGTTCAACGCCACGGAAACCGGCCTCTGGGCGGCCTCCTCCTTTCTGACCGCCACCATCTTCTGGATGATGCTTTGCTGGTACGAAGAGGATCCCGCGCCCGGCAGCGAGCGGTGGCTGCTTGGCGTGATGTACATGATCGGCCTCTCCATCGGCGTGCACCTGCTCTGCCTGCTCGCGCTCTTCGCGCTGGTACTGATCTACTACTTCAAGAAGTATCCGGTTACATCGAAGTCGTTTGGCCTGATGGCGCTCTTCAGTCTCGGGCTGTTTTTTCTGATCTACAAGCTGATCATCAAGGGAATACCGGTGCTGCTCGTGCTCACCTCGTGGTGGGGCATGGGCCTCTTCGTCGCGGCGCTGGCGTTCGGCATCTGGTACAGCCACCGGAAGCGCCTCGCGCTGCTGAACCTCGGCTTGCTCTCGGCGGTGCTGCTCGTGCTCGGCTACACCTCCTACATGCTGATCTTCGTACGCGCCCACGCCGGGCCGCCGATCAACGAGAACGATCCCTCGACGCTCCAGGCGTTCTTCTCCTACGTCAACCGCGAGCAGTACGGCGAGTGGCCGCTCTGGCCGCGCCGCTGGTCGCCCGAACCGGTCTATCAATATTATTACGAGCGCTATTCGAGCGAATTCGACTACTTCTGGCGCTACCAGCTCAACCAGATGTACCTGCGCTACTTCGGATGGCAGTTCATCGGACGCTCCGCCGATGTCGAAGGCGCGGTGGTCGATTGGAGCAAGCTTTGGGGATTGCCGTTCCTCGCGGGCGTTTTCGGCGCGTGGTCTCATTTCAAAAAGAACTGGAAGATGGCGCTGCCGGTGGCCACGCTGTTTCTCATGACCGGCGTGATTCTCCTCGTCTATCTCAACCAGCCGGAGCCGCAGCCGCGCGAACGCGACTACAGCTACGTCGGCAGTTTCTTCGCCTTCGCGCTCTGGATCGGCATCGGCGTCGAAAGCCTCTTTTCCTGGCTCTCCGAAAAGCTGAAGTCGCTGACTCCCGCTCATCGCCGCTGGCTCGCCGTCGCGGTGGTGGCCTCCGGCCTGCTCTCGATCAACGGGCGGATGCTCATGGCCAACTATCGCACCCATGACCGCTCCGGCAACTA
>CAIUQW010000171.1 GCA_903901395.1 uncultured Chlorobiales bacterium
ACGACGTAGAAGTCCGACAGCTCCTTGCCCTCGGCGGTCAGCGGCGTTTCGCCCTGGTTGATGCGGTGCGCGTTGACGACGATCATCGACTCGGCGGCCTGCCGGAAGATTTCGGTGAGGCGCACGGTTGGAATCGCCTCCGACGAGATCAGGTCCGAGAGCACCGCGCCGGGGCCGACCGACGGGAGCTGATCCACGTCGCCGACAAACACCACCGCCGCGCGGTCGGGAATCGCCGCCACCAGCTTCTGCATCAGCGTCACGTCTACCATCGAGGTTTCGTCCACCACCACGAACGAAGCGTCGAGCGGGTTGCCGCGTCCGCGCTTGAAGTCGAAGGCCTGCGGATCGAATTCGAGCAGCCGGTGGATCGTCTTGGCCTCGATGCCGGTCGATTCGGTGAGCCGCTTGGCCGCGCGTCCGGTGGGAGCGCAGAGCGCCACGGAGACCTTTTCGCGCATGAGCACCGAGAGGATCGCCCGCAGAATCGTGGTTTTGCCGACGCCCGGTCCGCCGGTGATGATCGACACCTTGCTTGCCAGCACGAGCGTCACGGCGCTGCGCTGCGACGGCGAGAGTTCGAGGCCGGTCGTCTCTTCGATCCACGGCAGCGCGTCGTGCGGGTCGAGCGTTTCCCACGGCAGGCCGCCCTGCATCAGGCGGAAGAGGCCCGAGGCGACGCCTGTTTCGGCGCGATGCAGCGATTCGAGAAAGATGCAGGGCACGTCGTCGATCGTTTCGGCCACGATGCGGCGGGTCAGCTTTTCGTTCTTCACCGCTTCGGCCACGAGCGGTCGGTCGATTTCGAGCAGGCGCGACGCTTCGTCGATCAGCGTCTCCTCCGGCACGGCGCAGTGGCCGCTCTGCGACATTTCGCCGAGCACGTGGCTGATGCCCGCCTCGGCCCGCATCACCGAATTTTTCGCCACCCCGAGGCTCGTCGCGATGGCGTCGGCGGTCTGAAAGCCGATCCCCTCGATGTCGAGCGAGAGGCGGTAGGGATTTTCGGTCACGATGGCGATGGCCCGCTCGCGGTAGCGCCGGTAAATCTTCAGCGCCCGCGCCGTGCCGACGCCGTGCGTTTGCAGGAAAAGCATGATGTCGCGCACCGCTTTCTGCTCCGCCCACGACTTGACGAGCATGTCGAGTCGCCTCTTCCCGATGCCGGGCACGTCAAGCAGCCGCTCCGGGTCGTTTTCGATCACCTCGAACACCGCGTCGCCGAACTGCTCGACCAGCTTTTTGGCGAAATATCTCCCGAGGCCCTTCACCTGCCCCGAGGCGAGATAGCGCTCCTTGCCTTCGAGCGTCGTGGGCTGCACCGGCATGATCTTCGACGCCCTGAACTGCAAGCCGTGCGTGCGGTCGTTCTGCCACTCGCCGACGCACTCCATGAACTGCCCCACGGCAGGCGATGCGGCGCGGCCCACCACCGCCACCGGTTCGCGCTGCCCGGCGACGCTCACGCGCAGCACCGTGAAGCCCGACTCCTCGCTGTGAAAAGTCACCCGCTCGACTGATCCCGAGAGGCGCTCTTCATGGATGTCGGCGGGTGTTTGCATGGTTTGGGGTGTTGAAGTGGACGTTGTTGACGCGGTGGACGTTGTGATCAAGCGCCCGCGAAAAATAGCCTTTTACGGTTTTGCGGCGGCAAGCTTCTGGAGCGCTTCGAGGGCGCGGTCGCACTCGGCTTCGGCTTTGCGCTTGTCGCCAAGCGACAGGGCAACGGTGCTTTTGTTGGTGTTCAGTGTCGAGAGGCGCACGATCTCGGCGTTGACGCGCATGAACTCGCCGAAGTCGGTCGAGGCTTCGCGGATGAAGACGCGGCTCTTCTTGCCGGTCATCGCGTCGAGCTTCTTCAAGGCGGCGCTGACCTTCGCCTGTTCAGCCATCATCGAGGCTTCGAGCTTTTTCTTGTCTGCGTCCGCTGCGGTGTCTATGTGGCGCGACTGGAAGAGCGCGATGTTGCGGACGGCGATTCGCGCGTCACCGGCGATTTTCTCCATCTGGGTTTTTCTCGCGTCCGGCGTGACCTTGGCGGTCAGTTTGGCGAGGTTGTCGTCGATTTTGTGCATGAGGTCGGAGCCGATGGTGCTCGACAGGTCGAGCGCTTTTGCATTGGTGTGCTGCATGGCTGATTCGAACAGCCCGGCATCGATCTGCTGAAGCTCCGCCCACGACTTGCCGAATTTTGCGACCAGCTCCTTCTCTTTTTCGGAATCGCTTTTCACGATGCGCGTTTCGAGCTTTTTCAGGTCACGACTGACTTCGTTGGCCGCCGATTTCGACTGCTCGGCGAAGCTGGCGGACTCCTCGTCGCTTGCGGAGAGCACGGCGCTCTTCTCCTTTTCAGACGACTGCGCAAGGTTCATCCGCATATCCGCAAGCAGCGCCAGCTTTTGCGATGCGGGAGTGCCGCCGCTCATGATCGATGCATTCTGGAAATACACCGTCGCCAGCAGCGTAATCAGCGCCGTCGCCACAAGGCTCACCGCCCAAAGGATGCCTGTTTTCTTGCCCGCTGCCGCCTTCTCTGCACTCATATTCAATACTCCAAACGATAAAGTGTCACTGTTGACGAACCTCCCGAAAAGGTTGTAAGGCCGCAACGGGATGTTCTGAAAAGTTTATTTTGCGATAGTCGGGGAATATACAAAAGGGTAAGAACGAATTTCAGGAAAAGGTGAACTACCAAACGCTCTCCACGCTCGACGCGCTTGTCGACCCCTGGTTGCCGGTGATCGGGCGCGACTTTGCAGGCTATCGTAACCACTGCCGCCGGGTCTTTCTCTTCTGCTGCGCCCTGTCGAACGCGGAAGGGGAGAGCCGCCAGAAGATCGCCATCGCCGCCGCATACCACGACCTTGGCATCTGGACAGACAGAACTTTCGATTACCTCGAACCCTCCAAACGACTCGCTCGCGCCTATCTCGCTTCGACCGGCAAGCCCGAATGGGCGGACGAAATCGAAACGATGATCGAAGAGCACCATAAAGTAACCCAGTGGACGCACAATTCAGGCTGGCTTGTCGATTCTTTCCGTCAGGCCGACTGGATCGACGTTACCCTCGGCGCAATGACCTTTGGCCTCGACCGCCGGTATATTCTGGAAATCCGCCGCCGCTACCCCAACGCCGGCTTCCATCCCGCGCTCGTCCGCCTGACCATCGAGCGGATAAAAAAGCATCCGAAAGACCCGCTGCCAATGATGAAGTGGTAAGGGTTTTGAGGTTGTTTCTTTGCTGGCTTTGCGCTAAATTTGCTGAACAAAAAACGTTAACGCTTTTTTTGTATTCGGATTTGATCTGGAACGACCATATGAAAGTCTGTCGAACAGGGGACAGAATATTGCCAGATCGGCAGTTTGATTATAAATCAGAGCCTTTTTACATAAATCGATTTATGCGCTACATAATCAGTATAAAAATACAAATCGGAGGTGGTAAAAGTGTTGTCTCGTATTAATAAATTACGTAAGAAGCTGTTTCGATTAAGATCGTATATTTCCACGCGTGGGAAGAGTCCTGAAGCGTTGACGAATACCCAGCAATCTTTTATTATCTGGAATGCGGAAAGATTGGGTATTTCTCCGCAAGAAAGCAGAGAAAGATACTTCGCATCATGGAGCGCTGTCAATGGCGGACATGCGGGGGCTGATTATCGTTTGTATTCTGATGTATCATATAAATTGTTTCAGGTGTTTTTTAGCGATAAAGGAGATGAGGTGTATACATCGTATGAACGTCATGGCTTCCTGCACTTTTTGAGGATGTTGTCATACTCGGAGCATCGGTGGAGTGAAGATGATCTGATGGTTCGGCATTTTGAAAAATATTCTCATGTTGATATTGTTGATTATGGCTGTGGTTTGGCTCATCGTTCCCGATCGCTCGCTGACTATCTGAAGAGTAAAGGGATTATGACTCGGTTGTTTTTGGCGGATATACCGACTGTTCGCAAAGATTTTCTGTTATGGCTGGGATTGCAATCTGATATAGAAACGACGTTTCTGGATTGTACTGTTAGCTCGCCAATACCGCAGTTGCCCGGTTGTGATATCTGCATCGCAACTGATTTTTTTGAGCATGTTAATAATCCGTTAAATTATTTTGAAAAAATACACTCCGCGCTGAGAAAAAATGGCTTGCTTGTAACGAGTGTTTCTGATCACAAAAAAGAGTTTATGCACCTTTCGCCAAACCTGCAACCTCTTCGTAACCGAATTCATGAACTGAAGTATGATGTGCTCGTAGAGAATGATATTTTCCGAAAAACGTTATAAATTTATCATAGCTTTGCGCCCGTTTGCCTGTCGCTCCATACGCAGGCGATGGTGTTGTGTATCTTCCTTTCACATTTTTCGCTAAGCTCGCGATTGGTGTTTGCAAATGCTTGCTTGTTTGCCGTTTCAGCAACGATTGATTGCCGTTTCAGCAACGATTGATTGCTGAATTTGAATTGGGTCATGGGTCGAATCGGGTGCAGGCACCGGCATCGCTGCGTATCGGAAATACGGCCAAACATCGCTTCATCATGAAACATGAGCCGGATCGGTTTCGTCTCAGTCGATTATGGCGAGGAGTTCCGGGAGTTTTTTCCCCGCGCTTCCCGCGCTTTCTCGTTGCTTTTCGGATGGCGCTTGTCCGTCGAGAGCTTGTGCCAGTGGTGACGGTGCAGCAGATTGTAGGTCGAAGCGAGCGCTGTTTTCCTCCCCAGTCGCGCATCGAGCGCCTGCTTGATTTCGCTGACCATCAGAATGCCGCCCTGCGCCGCCATTTCGAAGTATGGAGCGAGAAAGGCAGCCTCCTCTTCTCTGCTCATGTTCTCCCGGCGACGACCACCTGGCTTGGTTTTTTGCTCGTCGCGAATTCCTCCGGATTTAATAAAGCGCACTCTCAGTTTGCAAGCCCAACCTTTTGAAATGCCAAGAGTAAGAGCCACCTGCTCCATGGTAAAACCATGTTCAAGAGGCAAAATCACTGCCTGGGCCTGTCGCATTTCTTCGACGGTTTTCGCCTTTGCCAACAACTCTTTTGCTTTGGCCAATACCTCTTTGCCTGATGCTTTTCTTGCCATATGCTCTCATCGTTGATTATGGGTAGAATATAGCACTCATGTTATAGAATTGGAAATATTGGCTATATTGACCTCAAAAAGAGATCGGGATTGGTTTCTCAAAGAAAAATAAAGGGCAGAGTATCATGGTTGTTTTTGAGATTCGGGTGTCGCTCTTGGGCGCCGAGCCGGGTGTATGGCGTCGGCTTCGGGTGCCGGGGGATTTTGAATTGCGGATGTTTCACCTGGTGCTTCAGATGCTGATGGGGTGGCAGAATCGGCATTTGCATGAGTTTGTGTCGGCTGACCGGAAAAGATATGTCGATTTTGACGGTTACGAGCCGCAGGCGGATGAGCTGAATGAGAGGTTGTTTCTTTTGGCGAACCTCGTCAGTGAGGCGGGCGACAGGTGTTTGTATCTCTATGACTTCGGTGATGATTGGGCGCATGAGGTAGTCCTGGAAGCGGTGTCGGAAATCGGGCCGGAGGATGAACCGGTGTGGTGCCTCGGGGGAGCGGGCGCGTGTCCGCCGGAGGATTGCGGCGGCGTACCGGGCTATCTCGAACTGCTCGAACAGTTCAATGATTTCGATGCCATCGGGCATGACGATGCGGTCGATCTGCTTGGCGAGGATTTCGATCCTGAATCGTTCGATTGCAGTTCGTTCAACAGGCGGATAAGCGGGATGTTTGCAAAGGCTGGCGATGAGTTTCCGTCTGAGGAGGTGGATGAGGAGATTCAGTTGATCACGGATATTCAGGAGTTTCTCGCATCGGATGCGGTTCCTGAAACCGCGATGTCGGTCGTGATGCTTGACGGTTTTTTCTCGGCGCTTGCGATCCATCCGGTCACTATCATGCCGGGCAGATGGTTGCCGTTAGTGTGGGATATGTCAGGCGAGGGCCTTCAACCCGAGTTCGCCTCGCAAAAGGATGCGGAGCGGGTGATGGGCTTGCTGCTTGCGTTCATGAATTCGGTGACGAGTCAGTTGACGCCGGTCAATGGCGATTGTGTGCCGCTCTTTCAGATCGTGCCTTTGGAATCAGAAAAAGAGAAGATGATGGCTGCGAAGGATTGGGCGGGCGGCTTTATGCTGGGGGCGACGATTGATGAAGAGGTGTGGGGCAGAACTTTTTCCGATGAGGCGGGACGTGAGTTGATGGCGCCATTCGTCATCATGTCGGGATATAGTGACGAGGAGTCTCGTATCAGCGAGGAGAGGGAAGAAGAAATCCGTGAGGAGCTGATCGATGAGATGGGGGAATGCGTTCAGGACTTGCAGAAGTTCTGGGAGCCGTGGAATACAGAATATCTCGCGCGGAACGGTTCAGGCCGGACGGCGGCGAGGGCGCAGCATCGCGTCGGGCGCAACGAACCCTGCCCGTGCGGAAGCGGCAAGAAGTACAAGCAGTGTTGCGGGAAGTAGCGTTGGTGAACTGCCAGATGCCTGCGCAACGAATGGAAATGGCGGGAGTGGATTCCCGCCTTTTTCGCAAGCGCTTCAACTCACGGGTGAAATGCTGAAACCGCAGCCATGATCAGACTGCTTACGGCTGTTGCGTTATATAACCGCCAGCAAAATCCATGACGCACATGTCGCGGTAGCGGCGGTGAGATCCAATGGAGATGCCGACGTATCTTAAGGCGGGATTGAGCAGGTTTTCCCGGTGACCGCGCGACGCCACTCCGTCGTCGATAAGGAGCTGGGCGACAATGTCTCTCGGTTCCCTGAAACCGTACGAGATGTTTTCCGCGATAGTGCCGCTCCATTCACCATAACGTTCGATCCGTTCGGACATCGTGGAGCCAAAATTTCCGATGTGACCGATATTTTCCGTCGCGCCCTGCTCTTTTGCCAGTTCACGCGAGGCGAGCGCAAGCCCGTCACTTGGCGAAAGCAATGGCGCGGGTTTGGCGTACTGCAACACGCCGATGCATTCGTCGAGCGCCCTGACTCCTTCATTGGTTTCAATGGGGACAGCATTTCTGTCGGGATGATAGAACATTTTTCCCTGGAACTCCTGCCTGAGCGGCGCAAGACGCAGAAGCGCATATCCGGGCGGATCGCTTCTCATGAGGTTGATTTCTGACAGCACCTCCAGTTCGGCCCGGGTCATGGCGTTCCGGCCATTCATGGTTGCCGAGGAATAGGGGCTCCGGTCAAAGCGATTTGCGGCAAGATCGGAATTTTCCGCGGCCAGCAAAGAGCCGTTTTTCGCCGGGAAGAATGCAAGAAGCAGCGCGAGAAAGGCGAGTCTCGATACTTTGATTCGATGAAAAGGCATGGTGACGCCAAAAGGGAAACGGCTGTTCAGCACCAGTAAAATCCGGTATCAGGGAGAGTGGAAAACCGGAATTTTCCTGAAAAGCTCCGAAACGGTCTGGTGACGCAAGGCCGCTGGGTTGATAAAAAAACTTTTGGATATGGACGTGTAACTCAATGTATCATTTCCGCTTGACTTCGTGCGGCTTGACTGATGCAAAAAAAACCATCAGCTGTTTTTTTTATCAAAAGCTGAATTCTCTTCCATCGTCGCTCCGGACTGCGCTTCTTTCATGACGACCTTTCATGCGCCGCGATTCGTCGAGTTGATTCGTAATCGCACTGGCACCGGTCACTCGATCTCGATGCCATAAGCGTCGAGCAGGCCGGGCAGGCCGGAGAGCGAGAACTTCGCTTTCCGGAGGCGGTTCGACTCAGGCGGTATCGAGAAGTTGACGGCGGTGCGTAGATCGGCCTTTTCGAGATTGGTGTGGAAGAAAATCGCCCGCTGAAGGTCGCAGTCGCTGAAAACCGCGCCGGAGAGGTTCGCGCCGGTGAAATCGGCCTCCTGCAAGTCACAGCCGGTGAATGGCGTGTTCTTCAGGTCGAGACCGGTGAAGAGCGCCAGCCGCATCATGCACCGCTCGAAACGCATTTCGAGAAGCAGCTTCCGGCACTCGCTGAACGGCACGCCGAGCAGCTTGCAGCCGGTGAATCGCGCCTCCTGAAGCGCCGTCCCTGCAAGCTTCACCATGCTCATGTCGCACTGCTCGAAGACGCACTCACGGAACGCAAGTCCAGAAAAATCGGCCTGCGCGAAGTTGCACTGCTTGAAGCGGCACCCCTCGAATACGCCGCAGCTTTTGTCAAAGTTGCCGGACGCGATCTTTTCGAACACCTTGCCGATGACCGGCTCCGCAGTTTTTTTCTTCATAGCGTGGCGGCGCGGGAATTACGGCTGATGCATAATCTGATTGACGAGGTTCATGAACTCGGGAATCGCGAAGGGCTTCCTGATAAAGTTCACCTGTTTTGCCGATGGAGCGCT
>CAIUQW010000172.1 GCA_903901395.1 uncultured Chlorobiales bacterium
GTGCCGGAAGCGATGTGGCACTTGCAGGTGAAAGGCTTTCCGTGCATCGTCACGATGGACGCCAACGGCAATAGCCTGCACCAGCAGGTTTATGACGACTCATTCGCGAAGCTCGAAAGCTTCGGTGAAGCAAAGGGGTGAGCGCTGGGAGCCATCGGGAAACAGACAAATTGGCCGCAAGTCTGTCCACCGTGGCGGGCGAGGAAGCGCGGCCCTCTTGAATCAGTAACAACCAACGAACGTTCGATATGAAAAAAATACGGTTTATGGATGTCTCCTTCCGCGACGGATTCCAGTCCTGTTACGGAGCAAGGGTCAAAACCGAGGATTTCCTTCCTGTGCTCGAAGCAGCCGTCGAGGCAGGCACCGACAACTTCGAGATCGGAGGCGGCGCGCGCTTCCAGAGCCTCTACTTCTACTGCCAGGAGGACGCCTTCGAGATGATGGACGCCTGCCGCCGCGTGGTCGGCCCCGACATCAACCTCCAGACCCTCTCGCGAGGCTCCAACGTGGTCGGTCTCGTCTCGCAGTCGCGCGACATCATCGACCTGCACGCCAAGCTCTTCAAGAAGCACGGCGTCAGCACTATCCGCAACTTCGACGCCCTCATGGATGTGCGCAACCTCGCCTGGTCGGGCCAGTGCATCGTCAACGCCGGGCTGAAACACCAGGTGGTGGTCGCCCTGATGGGCCTGCCGCCGGGTCTGAACGAATCCTACTGCCACACGCCGCAGTTCTACCTCGACAAGCTCAGGGAGATTCTCGACGCAGGCATCCCCTTTGACAGCGTCGCCTTCAAGGACGCCTCCGGCACCACCACCCCCGCCGTGATCTACGAGACGATCAAGGGCGCTCGCCAGATGCTTCCCGAAGGCACCGTGCTCCAGTTCCACACGCACGATACCGCCGGAATGGGCGTGGCGTGCAACTACGCGGCCATCGAGGCGGGCATCGACATCATCGATCTGGCGATGGCTCCGGTCAGCGGCGGCACCGCCGAGGTTGACATTCTCACCATGTGGCACCGCCTGCGCGGCACCGGCTACACGCTCGACATCGATCAGGAGAAGTACCTCAAGGTCGAGTCGATGTTCATCGAGCACATGGATAAATATTACATGCCGCCGGAAGCCAAAGAGGTCAATCCAGTCATCCCCTTCTCGCCCATGCCGGGCGGCGCATTGACCGCCAACACGCAGATGATGCGCGACCATGACACGCTGCACTTCTTCCCGGAGGTGATCCGCAACATGCGCGAGGTTGTCGCCAAAGGCGGCTTCGGCTCGTCGGTGACGCCCGTCTCGCAGTTCTATTTTCAGCAGGCTTTCGCCAACACCGTGCAGGGACCGTGGAAAAAGATCGTCGATGGCTACGGCAAGATGGTGCTCGGCTACTTCGGCAAAACGCCCGCCGATCCCGATCCCGAGGTGGTGGCTCTCGCCGCCGAGCAGCTCGGTCTGGAGCCGACCGTTCAGGACGTGCACGACATCAACGACCGCAATCCGGAGCTTGGCGTGGAGCACAACCGCAAGCTTCTCGAAGAGGCTGGACTCGAAGCGACCGACGAGAACATCTTCATCGCCGCCACCTGCGGCGCGAAGGGCATCGGCTTCCTCAAGGGCGACAAGCCGCTCGGCATCCGCTACAAGGCCGACATCGAGGCCGAAGAGGAGGCCAAGAAGGACGCCGAGGAGCTGAAAGTCACCTCGCACGGCAACTCGTTGCAGGATCGTTTGCAGGAGCTTATCCGCCCCGCCTCGCGCAACACGCTTTCAGGCAACTACCTCGTCATGGTGGACGGCAAGTCCTTCAACGTCGTGATCGCCGACGGCGTTGCGATGGCCCAATCCGTCGCCCCCGGAGCCCAGCCTTTCGTGATGCCCGTGCCGACGCAGCTCGCAGCCATGCCCCAGCAGCACAGAGGCACGCCAGTCATGCCTTCGATGCCGGGCAACGTTTTCAAGATGGAGGTCGAGGTCGGCCAGAAGGTCGAAGAGGGCCAGGAGGTCGCGGTGATGGAAGCCATGAAAATGGAGTCCCCGGTCAAAGCGCCAGTCTCCGGCATCGTAACCGTAGTCCTCGCCAAACCCGGCGACATGCTCTCCGCCACCCAGCCGCTGATGTATATCGAGTGAGGCTGGAAGGACGAACGGCATAGCATTCTTTCAAAGGGCGATCTCGATTTCAGGATCGCCCTTTTTGCGTATATTATGCGAATTGATTTTCTGTCGGGAAAATTCTTCTGGAGGTGAACTATGGAAGTTGGTTTGCTCAAAGACCTGTTCAAGGCATTGTTTAGCGTCTTTGGATGGGGATACCGCCGGTATCAGGATCGCAAAGCGGCAAGAGACCTCGCGCCCTATTTCACCTACCAGGATGTGGAGGAAAAGCGGAAGCTGTTCATCGAAACGAAATGGCAGAATATTTCTCCGACCAAGGAGGAAGAACCCGGATTTTCACACCGATATGTTACCAGAGAGAAGCTGATTGCGTTTTTCATCAACAAGGCTTTTGATGAAAAAAAGATGACCGACAAGTATTATCTCGTTCTCGCTGATTCGGGCATGGGAAAAACAACCTTTCTGGTCAACCTTTTCGTGCGCTATAATTCGTTTTTCAACAGGAAACGTCACTATGAACTCAAATACATTCCATTTGCCTCCGGTGATGTGTTCAAGAACATCAGGGACATAGACAAGGAAGAAGCGAAAAATACCATTCTCTTGCTCGATGCGTTTGATGAGTATGCAGGTTTGAGTTCTCCTAAAAAGCCGGATGGTTTGTCGTCTGACGAACGGTTCCGCAAGATACTCGATGAGCTGATCGATGCGGTGAAGAATTTTCGCGAAGTGGTGATTACGAGCCGGACGCAATATTTTCCCGGACAGGAGGATGAACCGTACGTACTGCAAATCCCGCGGTACACCGATGCCGGATTTCATACTCTGGCTAAAATGTATCTCTCTCCTTTTGACAGTCGGGAAATCGATTCATACCTGAACAGAAAATATGGTCTGTTTCCCTGCAAGAAGAAAAAGAGCGCACGGGCAATTATTGACCATTCGCCGAATCTGATGGTGCGTCCGATGCTGCTCAACCATATCGGCGATTTCGTGGAAAGCGGGAAACTGTTCGATGCCACCTTTAAGATTTATCAGGAGCTTGTTGAATCATGGATAGATCGGGAGTGCAGAAAACGCGAACCACGGCTCGAAAATCAGGAAACGTTGAAAAAGAATCTGCTCAAGTATTCGCAACAGGTTGCCCTGGAAATTTATCGCAGAAAGAAAGAGACGAATGTGCTCTGGCTTTCGAGAGAAGATGCGGTGAGCGCCGGAGTTCAAAGCGGGCTTGAAGGTTTCCAGATGACAGGGCAGTCTCTGCTTACCCGTGATGGTGCGGATAAATGGAAATTCGCGCACAAGTCGATTTTCGAATATTTCATTGCGAAAGAGGTGCTTGAAAACCCTGATTTTGCGTGGGAAGTCGATTTTACCGGCATGGATATGACCGCGCTTTTCTGCAAGGAACAGGGTTTTGTAGCAAGTTCGTCTATGATGAAGGGGAATTATGCTTTTATCAAGGGCCAGCAGTTTTTGATGGGCAGCCCCGAAAACGAGTTGGACAGACAAAAGAATGAAACCCAGCATCAGGTAATGCTGAGTGATTTTTATCTCTGCCAGTATGCGGTGAGCGTGGGTGATTTTAAACGTTTCGCGGAAGAGTGCGGGTACCGGACCGATGCTGAAAAAGAGAACTGGCGTCATGATGTTTCAGGCAACGAAAGAGCGGCAGCAGAGTATAACCATCCGGTGTTGCATGTGAGCTGGAACGATGCGGTTGCATACAGCGTGTGGCTGTCGAAGAAGCGAGGCGACGGCGCATTCCGGTTGCCGACGGAGGCGGAGTGGGAGTATGCCTGCCGTGCGGGAACGACAACGCCGTTCAGCACCGGCGAGAATCTGACAACGGAGCAGGCGAACTATGACGGGAACTTTCCCTATCAGAACTCTCCTAAAGGAGCGTACCGCAAAAAAACGGTTCCCGTGGATTATTTTAAACCAAATGGTTATGGCTTGTACAACATGCACGGCAATGCGTGGGAGTGGTGTAGTGACTGGTACGGTGAATCGTACTATGACGAGTGCCACGAACAGGGCGTGGTGGAAAATCCCCAGGGGCCTGAGAGTGGTTCGGGCCGCGTGCTTCGCGGCGGGGGCTGGAGCTTCAATGCGCGGGACTGCCGGTCGGCGTATCGCGCCAACGCCGGCCCCGGCTATCGCTCCAGCTTTGTGGGCTTCCGCCTGGTCTTCGTCCCGCAGTTCAGCGCAGCTCATCCGGCAAAAAAGGAGTGAGATGGCGAGCCGGGGGCATGTTCGTTATCACCTTGCAACTGGGGATTTTATACAAATTGACGAAATGATCTTCAATTTGTATATTTTCTCTCATGATTGAACGTCATTTAACATCAACCCTTTTGCGGTTGGCCGGGTCGTTTCCGGTCGTCGTCATGACCGGGCCGCGTCAGTCGGGGAAAACAACCCTGGCAAGGGCGGTTTTTGCGGACAAGCCGTATGTCAGTCTCGAAAACCCAAATGAACTGGCTTTCGCTGTCGAGGATCCGAAGGGATTTCTCAGGCGTTTTGAGAGCGGCGCTGTTTTCGACGAGGCTCAACGCTGGCCGGAGCTTTTTTCGTGGTTGCAGGGCATGGTCGATGAAAACCCTGCTCCGGGAAGGTTTGTTATCACCGGGTCGCAGCAATTCGGCCTGCTGGCTGGCGTGAGCCAGTCGCTTGCCGGTCGCGCGGGAATGACGCATCTGTTGCCGCTCTCGCTCGCTGAAATTCCGGGACTGAAGGAGCAGCGTTTTTCACTCGATACGACGATGATCACCGGAGGCTACCCGGCCCTTTACTCCCGTGAGGTTGCGTCGGCGGACTGGTTTGCCAGCTATGTGGCGACCTACGTCGAGCGTGATGTACGGCAGGTGCTGAAGATTCAGGATTTGTCGACATTCCAGCGATTCCTGCGCCTGTGCGCGGGCCGGAACGGGCAATTGCTCAACCTCACCGTTTTGGCGGGTGAGGCCGGAATTTCACACTCGACTGCACGCGCCTGGCTGTCTGTGCTCGAATCGAGCTATCTGGTGCACTTGCTGCCGCCGTATTATCGAAATTTCGGCAAACGACTGGTCAAATCTCCGAAACTTTACTTTCTCGACGTTGGCCTTGCCTGTTGGCTGCTTGGCATTCGCTCCGCCGAAACGCTCGCTTTGCACCCGCTTCGTGGAGCGTTGTTCGAATCGCTGGTCGTCAGCGAGTTCATCAAAGCGCGGTACAACAAAGGGATTCCGGCTGATCTGTATTTCTGGAGAGACAACAATGGTGTCGAAGCCGATCTGGTTTTTGAAACCGGCGCAAAGCTCCAGCCAGTCGAGATAAAGTCAGGAAGCACGGTCACAACCGATTACATCAAAGCCGGTCAGCGAGCCGGACGCTTCGCAAACGGAGACGCCGAACTGCCCTGGCTGATCTACGGAGGCGACGAATCCTATGAACGTAGCGGCGTTAAGGTCATCGGCTGGCGGGATGTTGGGGATTGGGCGTAACTTGTTGTTTCACAACGCATCAACTGTCTATCGAATGCGACGAATCGGGTGTGCGATTTATTTTTGGACATTCTGCAAAGTTAGACCTACTTGCTGATATTTTGATATATTTAAAACGTTGTTGTTTTTTCCTTGTATGCTACTTGATCATTTTTAACAGGCAGAAAAAATGGGGATTGAAGTATATTTTGAGAATCATAAAGCCGAAATTGACCGTAGGTTAATGTCAGCTAAAACGAGTGTAAAAGTAGCTGTTGCTTGGATTGATTTTAAAATGTATTTCAATATTTTTCAGTTTCTTATAAATAAAGGAGTAGAACTAGAAATTATCTGTTCAGATAATAGGGCAAATAGATCGCATCAAACGAAGATTGAAAAGCTGGAGGATATTGGAGTAAAGATAAGATTATTAAAAATGCCATTGGCGAGTAATTATATGCACCATAAATTTGCATTGATTGATGGCGCTACCATTATCAATGGCTCATTTAATTGGTCTTCTAATGCTA
>CAIUQW010000173.1 GCA_903901395.1 uncultured Chlorobiales bacterium
AGCTCTTCGATGAAAAACTTGTTGTGGCTGTTGAAGCGGATGCACTCCTCGGTGATGTCGAGCCGCTCGGCGGCCATGACGATCTCCATTTCGAGGCGATCCTTGCTGTACTCGACATCCCGTCCGGCGATGGCGATGATTTTGGAGGCCAACCGCTTGCGGATCGTTTCGAGATTACCGGCGGCAATCTCCTTGATGACGGTGATCGTGCGCTCGATTTCGTCGATTCTCGCCCTGAAATCACCGGCAAGCTCCTCGCCCTCTTTCTGGCGCATCTCCTTCAGATTGGCGATAGCCTCGGCGAGAGCCGAATTGGCGATGGGCCAGATTTCGTCCGGGTGTTCGAGAATGGTGTGATCCGATTCGAAAATCTCGGAAAAGCGAAGCACGTGATCAAGCGTTACCGGCGCTTCAATGTTCGCCTCATGGCGGACAGTTTCGAGCAACGCCTTGTAGGCTCTGACTTTAGAGGGATTGACGGTTACCGGCAACTGTTCAGCCTCTTCGAGCTGAAGCTGGACGAACGCCGATATTTTGCCTCGCTGAAATGTAGAGCGGATCTGCTCCCTGACCTCGAGTTCCCATGACAGCAACTGCCTTGGCAGCTTGACCCCGATTTCGGCAAAACGATTGTTAACCGAACGCAATTCGACCAGCACCTTCATCCCCTTTTCAGAGCGTTCGGCGCTGCCGTATCCGGTCATGCTTTCCAACATACCTTTACCATCTAAACATTCATGAAGATGCCTGCGGAGAAGATTCTCCGCAGACTCCGGCGAACAGCATCAGCCAATCACTTGCGCAGATCGAGATCGGCGAGCACCTTGCGGTAGCGCTCGATATCGACCTTCTTCAGGTAGTTCAGCACGCGTTTGCGCTTGCCGACCAGCATCAAAAGGCCGCGGCGTGAGTGCTTGTCTTTGGGATGCTGCTGAAGATGACCGGTCAGATCGGTGATCCGGCGGCTGAACAGGGCAACCTGCACTTCCGCTTTACCGGTATCCGTCGCAGAATCACCAAACTTCGTAATGATCTCGGTTTTGTGTTCTTTTGTCAGACCCATGATTGTTCTTGTATGAAGTGTTAATTATAACGAAATAAAAAATGGTCTTTAATATAAGATTATTTCTT
The DNA here is from genome assembly GCA_903901395.1 of uncultured Chlorobiales bacterium. Classification (GTDB taxonomy): domain Bacteria; phylum Bacteroidota; class Chlorobiia; order Chlorobiales; family Chlorobiaceae; genus Chlorobaculum. The sequence continues at coordinate 1,132 of CAIUQW010000173.1, forward strand.
GTAGAATCCCGCCACTTTTTTATCGATCTCAAGCTGCGCCTTCAGTTCGCCGATTGAGGCGAAACGCTGCTCGGCCCGGATGAAGTCGTGCATCCGTAAAATCAGGAATCTCCCGTAAAGATTCCCTGAAAATCCGATGATGTGCGCCTCGACCCGCACCTCGCCATTCTCGGCGACAGTCGGGCGGCGGCCAATGTTCATCATTGCCGGATACTCCACGCCGTCGATCTCCACGCTCGCCGCGTAGACTCCGTGAGCCGGAAGCATCTTGCACCGCTGGGGAAGAGCGAGGTTGACCGTCGGGAAGCCGATGGTACGGCCAAGCCTGTCGCCCTCCACCACCGTACCGCTGATCGAGTATGGCGCGCCAAGACATTCGTTGGCCTCGCGAATCTGACTCGCATCGAGCAGCCGCCGGATCCTCGTGCTCGACACCGGCGAACCCGAGACGATCACTTCCCCAACCACATCGACCCTGAAGCCGCACTCCGCGCCAAGCGCAAGCAGCGTCTCTTCGCTGCCGCTCCGCTTGCTGCCAAAGCCGTGATCATAGCCGACGGTGATGTGTCGAGCGCCGAGCATCCCGACCAGCATCTCCCGGATGAACGTTTCGGAGCTTTTCGAGGCAAACTCACGGTCGAAGCGCACCACGAAGAGCAGGTCGATGGGCATCGTACTGAACAGCGCGATCTTCTCCTCGTAGGTGGTCAGGAGCCGCACCGGACATTCAGAGCTGTTGTCGAGCACGATCCTCGGGTGAGGTTCGAAGGTGACCACGACGCTTCTGAAGTTGTTTTCGAGAGCGTGAGCAATCATGGAGCCGATGAT
>CAIUQW010000174.1 GCA_903901395.1 uncultured Chlorobiales bacterium
AGAACCTGCGATGTAATAGGTCATGCGATCTCCTTTTGAAATCTCCATTCCCTGACGCAGCGCGATTTCATAGGTGATCGATTTCGAACGCTTCCCGGAACGGGCATCAGCGATATACTGATCGAGCGAGGTTTTCAAAGATTCGGTTCTTGAAAACTCGGTGATATCGAGATGATGGTTTATGATTTTCTCACGGTAACGAACATACAAGTCATGGAGACCCTGGATGTCATCCCTGAGCAGAAGAATAAAGCCTTCCCTGATGAAATCGCGGCCGAATTTTTCACCGCTTCGACTCACGAAAGATGAGCCTTTCAACTTGAGTTTGTCATGATAATCGAGAAGCACGTAGTTCTTCTTCATGTAGGAGATCATCTTTCTGAAACGACCGTCGAAAGCGATTCTGATGCCGGATGGCATGGTCGATGAAACCTCCTCGACAAGTCGCCGCTCCTCATCCTCTGAGACAACATGCGACGGCGGGACAAGGAAAATACCATCGGTATCGACCTCAATCACTTGAGCGCCACGCGATTCGAACTCACGGATCATCGATCTTGCGATCTCCTGCCCCTTGGTGGTGACGCGGTCAGCCTCCTCGAAATCGTTGAAAATGCCACTGCTGAAGCCAAGGTAGCCGTACATGGCGTTGATGATGATCTTGAACGATGATTGCATGGCGTCGAAGTTGTAGGCAAGCGAACGATTACCGGCAGCACTCTCCTCCAGCGCACGTTTTTTGGCGGCAAAGCGCAAATCCCTGAGATCTTTGAGGATGGTCGGAAACGCCTTGAGCGTGTCGGTTTTCGGACAGACACCGAACGAGAGCATGATGGAGGGGTAGAGCGATTCGACGTCGGCATAGACGATCGGGCCGAGTATGCCCTTGATGAAAACCTCGGTAAAGCCGCCGGTATGCTGCTGGCCGATGGAAGGTCTCGGGATAGAGACTTTACGGCGGAGGTATTCACGAATCATGATCGCTTCGATCTTTGCTGCAGGGCCAAGCCTTGATGTGTTGGCATAACTGTAGGGCACCATGCTGGTCATGCTGAAATTGCTGCCTGAGAGCAGGGCCGCAATTTCACGGGTTTCACGCACATCGTCGAGCGCGTATGCAAGCAAGGCTTCGGGATTGTTGTCCCAGGTCGAGGCAATATCCTTGTAACTGATGTACGTCCTGTTCGGAGAGGCAAAACCGAAAAATTTTGCCACCGCCTTCAGTCCGTAACTCGGCAGAGTACGTTTGGAGGTGTCGTAATTCTGGACAAGGAAGTAGGTGTCAATGACATGCCTTCCGGGAATATCGAAAAACTGAAAATCAGCCGACCGTTCAGCAAAACGGATTGACGATGGATAGGAACGAGGCATCTGGCCATCGCGGCCGATGGCGAAGCGGACACCGTTAAGTTCGCATCGGCGTTGCAGATAGGGAAGATCAAAACCGAAAATATTGTGTCCTTCGATAACATCCGGGTCTTTCTGGCGAATGATGGAAACCAGCTCTTCAAGCAACGCTTTTTCGCTTCGACCTTTCGAGTGAATGACATGCTCCCATGATCGATTGTCGCTGAGAGAAACGATGATGACCGGGTCTTCGCAGATTCCCTTTCTGTTGCCGTCATTTCTTTCTGGCCGGAAATAGGTTTCGATGTCGAGCTGCAAGCGATAAATATCGTCGAAAAGCATACCCTTGAAAAGGGTTTTGCCGGTCTGCATGAGATACTGGGTGATTGCGTCGCCCTTGCTGTAGGTCAGATGGCTGTTAAAGACAGACCCGCTCTGCGAATCACTGCCCGAATCAGACGCGCTGCTGTTGATAAAGTCGAGGGCCGCGCGATAATTTTTCCAGCTTCTAAAGATGGCGAGATAGCTGTAGTAGTTTGCTCCTTCAAGCGGAATCAGCCAGAATTTTTCCTTGTCGAAAGGGGTAAAACTGTCAAGCAGTTCGTTGTCAGAAAGAAAGAAGAATGGGAAAAAGGGTTCGTCCCGTCGGGTTACGCCATCGGATGATCTGATAAACAGGCGAATCTGTGAGTCATTGAGCTGATAAGCGCCAACAATGTTCTTCTCAGGGTCTTTACCGAAAAGCAATTCATGACCGAGGGATAAATCGACAATGTTATTCATGGGGCTGAAAACAAGATTTAATAATGTTTCACGTGAAACAGCGTCATCGACCAAGCCTGATCATGAGAATCGATACATCAGAGGGTGAGACTCCGAGAATTCTCGATGCTTGTCCGATGGTTGACGGACGGTGTTTCATGAGCTTTTCCCTTCCCTCGCTTGATAGGGAATTCAGTGAATCATAGTTGAAATTGTCGGGAATATGCAGGCCATCGAGGCGGGCGATCCTGTCAGCGACGAGCTGTTCGCGTTTGATATAGCCCTCATACTTTATCTCGATCTGCGCCTGTTCGATAACTCTGGGGTCACTGCATAAATCTCCAGCTACAGAACGCACTGATAATGAGTTATCAAGAATATCTTGAACATCGATGCCTGGTCGTTTGATTAAACTCAACGCGCTTGCCGGAGATTTGATTTCCTGTAACTCTTTACTTATCAGAAAAGTATTGATCTCCGCAGGCATAACTTTTGATTTATTAAGCAGATCGACGAACTGCTGGATACGTTCGTTAATCGATTCGGTTCTGTCGAGTGCATCGGAAGACAGCAGGCCACAATCGAACCCAAATTTGCGCAGACGAAGATCAGCATTATCATGGCGAAGGATCAGGCGATGTTCAGCCGAAGATGTGAACATGCGATAAGGCTCCTTGGTCTCCTTGGTGATCAGGTCATCGACAAGAACGCCAATGTAAGCCTGATCGCGCCCAAGAATCAGCGATTCTTTACCGATGATTTTGCGGACTGCATTTATGCCTGCCATAAGTCCCTGCGCGGCAGCTTCTTCGTAACCTGATGTACCGTTGATCTGACCGGCAAAAAAGAGGTTTTCAACTGGACGAGTTTCCATTGTCGATCGAATTTGCCACGGATGAAAAAAGTCATATTCAATGGCATATCCAGGACGAATCATCTTGACCTCTTCAAGTCCAGGAATCGAGCGAAGTCCTTCTATCTGTACATCTTCTGGCAGAGAGGTCGAATAACCGTTGACATACATCTCGACGGTATCGACGCCTTCTGGTTCGAGGAAAATATGTTGGCTCGTCTTTTCCGGGAAGCGGTAGATTTTGTCCTCTATCGATGGGCAGTACCGCGGGCCAACTCCTTGAACTTTTCCGGTAAAGAGAGGCGAGCGGTCAAATCCGTTTCGCAGAATATCGTGCGTCTTTTCCGTGGTTTTGGTCAGATAGCAACTGATGAGATTTCTGTCGGCGACGCTTTTTGATGAGAATGAGAACGGTACAGGATCGGTATCTCCCGGTTGCTCCGTGACCTTCGTATAATCAACGCTTCGTGAGTCGATGCGTGGCGGAGTGCCGGTTTTAAGTCTGCCGAACGAAAAGCCGAGTGACGCAAGCGATTCAGTCAACCCCTCGACGGGAGGTTCTGACGTGCTGCGACCACCGGGGAAGTGATCCATGCCTATGTGAATAAGTCCGTTCAGAAATGTACCGCAGGCGAGAATGGCCGCTTTGGCTTTGATGGCTCTGCCAGAGCGAACGGTTACTGAACTGAATTTTCCTGACGGTGCGGATATGCCGATAACCGTATCCTGTTGAATATCGATGTTTTTCTCATGCTCGATCACTCTCCTCATGTGGAGGCTGTAGAGCGTTTTGTCTGCCTGTGCTCTTGGTGAATGCATGGCCGCGCCCTTGCTTCGATTGAGCATGCGGAACTGAATGCCCGTGGCATCGATGGCCTTGCCCATCTCTCCACCAAGTGCATCGATTTCTCTGGTCATTTGACCTTTCGCCACGCCGCCAATCGCCGGATTGCAGGACATGCGAGCGACAGCTGACAAATCGGAGGTGATGAGCAGGCAATGAAGCCCGCTTCGAGCAACTGCAAGCGCTGCTTCACAGCCAGCATGGCCAGCGCCGACAACTATGACATCATACATGAAAAAAGGATTGTTTCACGTGAAACATCGGAACAGGACTGCTGAGTAACAACGCAAATGCATCCGTAATGCAGATGATGATTGTGCGTTAAATCCAATGCAGATAAAGAGTTGCATTTATACTATTGCGATATCCTGATTAGCTATACCTATCGATGTCACGAAATGTGATTACTGTATAATTTATTGTTCCCTAGCTTTACTATGCTTCTTCGTCATGACTTGAATGGCCGTGTTGAGCGAGCGGTGCATGTCATTGCAGTACGTCATTTCACGGTTACTCAACAGGTTTGCCATGGCGTGCCTGATGATAAGAGCCTCATTATAGTGAAAATTGGTTAAAGAGGTCAACACGGAGTTGAGAGAATGGCGTCACTGCCAATGTGTGCTCGATTCTCGATGGATGGGTATTCCTAGCTGTGAGTGTATGTTTATGGCGTTGTTCTGGTTTTAATGTGGTCTCGCCTTATGGTCAGATAACTCGGAAAAGGAGTGCCCTACACAAAACACCGTACAAAACAGAGTATAATACACTGCTGTCCGGATAAAGGACGAGTTGAGTAATCGGTTTTCTTCCTTTTTGAGGATTGCTTAACATCAGAATGTTGATGAGCAGGCCCCAATCCTTGATGATATCAAGCATCATGCGGGTCAAAATCAGATGAGTCCCTCTGTATTTGCTCTGGAACTCGTAAAGTGGCCAAATTCTTGTAGTTATTATGTGGAGCAGTGACTTGAGGATTCTTGGGCACGTCCGTGCATCATCAGCGTCACGGTACATCGATGCCTGAAAAGCACTGGTATGCTTGCTGAGCAGTTGGCTGTGAATAGGTACGTTGTTAGATTTCTGCCCTGCTCTATATTGAAGAGAGAATTTGCGAAACGCCGTTTGTTCTGCCAGTATATCAGGTTTATTTATCGAGGGAAGAGTTACGCGAAACAGGGGAAAGGAGTTGCTGATTTGTCTTTGATTTCGATTCCGAGGCTGATGATTTCAGCTTCGTGGAAAAGCGCCGGGAAAACCACCGTGAGTCTGGGGCTGCTTCGGCTCTTGGCTGAAAAGGGCCTGCCGGTCTTGAGCTTCAAGAAGGGACCGGACTATATCGATCCGATGTGGCATCGAGTCGCGAGCAGCGGCGAGTGCTACAATCTCGACACCTGGATGATGGGTGAGCAGGCCTGCCTCGACATCTTCGCCAGAGAGTGCGCCCGGAGGCCGGGAAGCGTCGCGCTGATCGAGGGTAACCACGGCCTGCACGACGGCCTCGACATGGCGGGCGCGGACAGCAGTGCCGGGCTGGCCGCATTGCTCGACGCGCCGGTGCTGCTCGTCATCGACAGCCGCCGCATGAATCGCGGCGTGGCGGCGCAGGTGCTCGGCCTCCAGGCGATGCCGCCGAAGGTCAGAATCGCCGGGGTGATCCTGAACCATGTCGCCAGTTCGCGGCAGGAGTCAAAGCAGCGCCAGGCCATCGAAACCTTCTGCAACGTGCCGGTACTCGGTGCGATTCCGTCCGACAGGACGCTGCTCTTGCCCGAACGCCACCTCGGTCTCGTGACGGTCGGCGAGGCGTCGGATGCCGAA
>CAIUQW010000175.1 GCA_903901395.1 uncultured Chlorobiales bacterium
AGCACGCAGGTTCGCCTCTACGCGGAATCACGGATCGTTGCCGGTGTTGGAACTCTGTTGAAAATCCTCTTCTTTAAACAATGGCGTTCCATCGCTTGCAGCCGTTGCTCATTCCGCGTGGATTGCCACGTCGCGATGCTCCTCGCAATATCGGCAGCTCATGAGCGCTTTGCCATTGACTCGACACCACAATCCCGGAGTTCATGAAGTCTGATTCTCGTTCTGAACAGAGCCGCTTTTCGATGCGTCCGAGGTATCTGGCGGCGCTGTTCGCGGGGCTTGCCTTGCTGTTTTTCGCCACGACGCTCTTCGAGTATCGCTACCGGAAGGAGGAACTTTCGCACATGATGCGCGAGGAGGCGGTGCTCCTGATCGACGCCATGACCGAAAGCGCGGGGCAGTCGCTGGCGGGGTACCGGCAGAGCCAGTCGCTCGTGGCGGGCGAACTGCTCGACCGGCTTCGGTTGCTTGGCCGGATGGCCGGGGAGCCGTCGATGACGCCCTCCAGAATCGCCGCAATGAGCCGCTCGGCGAACCTCCGCTCGCTCATGCTCTCCGACGGGCCGGGCAGGGCGGCGATGCGGTATCCCTCCGCGAATTCCCATTTTTCCTCACCCGATTCCGAAATTCTCAAAAATCTCGATCCGGTGCTTTCGGGCCAGCGCGAGGCTGACTGGTTCATCCTCCGCTCGCCATCGTCCATTGCGCCGCCGCTGCTCGTGGGGGCCGTCCGGCAGCGGAACGGCAGCGTGGTCGCGGGTTCGATGGACGCCACCCGGCTGCTCGAATTCCGGCGGACGCTCGGCATCGGCAAGCTCGTCCGGAGCATCGGCGCGGACACGACCGGCATCGAATACGTCATCTGGCAGGACTCCACCGCCGTGCTCGCCGCCACGCCAAACGTCCGGCAGAGCGAGAGCATCAACTCCGACCCGTTCCTCGCCGCCGCGTTCCGGCGAGACCACGCCTCGACCCGCATCAGCCACTTCGCCGGAAAAGAGGTGTATGAGGTGGTCAAGCCCTTCATCCATGACGGGCGGCGAGCCGGGCTGTTTCGCATCGGCCTCAAGACTGATCATTTCGAGGCGGCGCTGAAAAAGCTGCGCAGTCGGCTCTTCATGATCGTCGGCCTCTTGACCATCGGGGCCGTGGCGGTCGTGAGCCTCTCGATCTCGCGCCGGAAGGCTGCGGTGGCGAGCGATGCGTATGCGCGGGCGCGGGGGCTTTCGGCGGCGGTGCTCGAAAGCATGGCCGACGCCGTGGTGACGGTTGATGCCGGGTTGCGGGTGACGCTCTTCAACGGCGCGGCGGAAGCGCTTTTTGACATCTCCGGCGATGCCGCGCGTGGCATGAGCGCCGCCGACGTGCTGCCGGAGGAGTGCCTCGGCATGATCCGCGAGGTGCTCGATGGCGAGAGCAAAGGCTCGCATCGTGACGCCGAGTCGCTCGCGGGCGGCGTAACCAGTTATCTTTCAGTTCATTGCAGCCCCATGAACGCGCCGTCCGGTGAGGTCGAGGGGGCGGTGTGCGTCCTGCGCGACCTGAGCGAGCAGCGAGCGATGCGCCAGATCATCGAGCGGCAAGAGAAGCTCACCGCGATGGGCGAACTCGCCTCCGGCGTGGCGCATGAAATCCGCAATCCGCTCAACGCCATCGGCATTATCGCCCAGCGACTCGACATGGAGTTCGAGCCTGGCGCGGACGGGGAGGAGTATCACCAACTGGCCGGCGCGATTGTGTCGGAGGTGGATCGGGTCGATGCGATTGTCACCCGCTTCCTGAAGTTCGCCGCGCCGCCGAAGCTGCATCTCGAAACAGTGGCGCTCGACGAGTTCGTCACCGCCTATCTGCCGGTTCTGAATGGCGAAGTGAAGGCCGCTGGTCTCGATTTTTCGACCCGCGCGTCGAGTGCCGCGACGCTCTCCATCGACCGGGAGCAGATGCGCCAGGTGCTGCTCAATCTCGTGCGCAACGCTGCGCAGGCCACCGCGCCCGGCGGCAGGATTTTGGTCGAGACCACGCTTCAGGCGGGCAAGGCGGTCATCGCCATCACCGACACCGGCAGCGGCATTCCGGCGGAGCGGCTGCCGAGGATTTTCGATCTTTACTACACCACCCGCGAGGAGGGTACCGGCATGGGGCTGGCCATCACGAACCGCATCGTTCAGGCGCACGGCGGCGAGATCGGGGTCACGAGCCGGGTGAACGAGGGGAGCCGTTTCACGATCACGTTGCCGCTCGCCTGAGTCGGTTTGTCGCCTAACTGTTGAAATCGAAACTGGTTATGGAGTACACGATTCTGATTGCCGAGGACGAGCCGTTGCAGCTCGACAGCATCGCGGGATTTCTCGCGAAGCAGGGGTATCGCGTGCTCAAGGCGGGACGCCCCGCGCAGGCGCTCGACCTCGCCCGCGAGCAGGCGGTCGATCTCGTGCTGACCGACCTGAAGATGCCCGGCATGAGCGGCGTCGAGCTGCTCGAAGCGCTGAAGACGATGAACCCCGGCATCGACGTGATTCTCATGACCGCCTACGGCACGGTCGAGTCCGCGACTGGGGCGATGAAACTCGGGGCGCTCGACTACATCACCAAGCCGGTCGACTTGCGCCATCTCCAGTCGATGATCTCAAAGGCGCTCGAACGGCGTCAGCTCATCAGCGAGAACCGCCGCCTTCGCGAGGCTCTCGCGGAGCGCCACAGCTTCAGCGGCGTCGTCTCGAACTCCTCGGCGATGCAGGCCGTGATGAGCATAGCCGGGCGGGTGGCGTCGAGCAGCGCGACGGTGCTCGTCACCGGCGAAACCGGCACCGGCAAGGAGCTGGTCGCCCGCGCGGTGCACTACGCGGGCGGGCGTCGAGAAAAGCCCTTCGTGGCGGTGAACTGCGCGGCCTTGCCGGAGCACCTGCTCGAAAGCGAGCTGTTCGGCCACGAAAAGGGGGCCTTCACCGGAGCCGACCGGATGCGGCGCGGGCGCTTCGAGGCCGCCGCTGGCGGGACGCTCTTCATCGACGAGGTGGGCGAAATTCCACCGGCGATTCAGGTCAAGCTGCTCCGGGTGTTGCAGGAGCGCTCCTTCGAGCGGCTCGGCAGCAGCGAGCCGATCCCGACCGACGCCCGCATCGTGGCGGCCACCAACCGCGACCTCGAAGCGATGGTGCGCGACGGCAGCTTTCGCAGCGACCTCTACTACCGCCTGAACGTCGTCTCGATCCGCATTCCGCCGCTCCGCGAGCGCCGGGAGGACATCGCGCCGCTGGTCGATGCGAGCATCCGCCGTTTCGCCGCCGAAGATGGCAAGCCGATCACCGGCATCTCCAAAGAGGCGATGGATCTGCTCGTCAAGTATCGCTATCCGGGTAACGTGCGGGAGCTGGAAAATATCCTTCGCCAGGCGGTGGTGCTCTGCCGCTCGGAGATGATCGTCAGCGCCGATCTGCCGATGTGCGTGCACGAACCGCGCACGGAGTCGGCGGGCGTCGTGCCCGGCCTCAGCTTCACCGAACGGGTCGAAGCGTTCGAGCGCTCGCTGATTCTCGCCGCCATGAAAGAGGCTGGCAACGTGCAGACGCGAGCCGCCGAATCACTCGGCATCACCGAACGCCACCTGCGCTACAAACTCGCCAAGTACGGGCTGAAGTAGTTGACAGTTGATAGTTGATAGTTGATAATTGATGGTTGTGGCGGGTTTTATGCCCGCCCGCTTGATCTCTGAAGCAAAGTCGGCAGAATCGTCTTCTGTCCCCGTCCTTCAAGTCCCTGAAGTCCTTTAAGTCCCTTTTGCAGGAAGCTTCGTTGAATGGAACGCGCCCGCCCACTCCAAGATTCGACCAAATGGTCGAGAGTTCGACCAACCCGTCATCCGCGAATCGGAGTTTTTCGGAACCGGCGCGGCGTGAGTTTTTTCTAACCTCCATCAAATAAAGGAGTTAGATTTTTTTTCAAGGTTTGGCATGAGAGTTGATAAAAGAGATGTAGAGGCGGAATCAGAATCGAAGCTGAGCTGCCCGGACAAAAAACATCAATGAACAATCGTGGCCGTCGAAGCTCCAGGAAGTTCGGCCCGCCACGGCAACGGAGGACTCTCATGAAAAAGATAGTTGGTCTTATGCTGGTCGGCGGAGCATTGCTCGCCATGCCATCCGCATCGTCGCTCTACGCGCAAGGCGCTCTTGGCAACATGATGCAGAACATGTTCGGCGGAGGCTTGAACGGCGGTAACGGGAGCGTTGATTGTACGCAGGACGCAGACGGCGACGGCATTCCGAACGCGCAGGATCCCGATTATGTTCGCCCGCAGGATGGATCGGGAGCCGGTTACGGCAGTGGAACCGCCGCCGGTACCGGCACAGGAACGGGCGTTTGCGACGGCACTGGACCTAAAGGCTCTGGCCCTCGCCGCTGAATCTCGCGGATTTTTCGATAACTTTTCCTGCCGCCAGGGGCCGTCGCGCTCCCTGGCGGCGGGATTTTTAACTTTAAGCCACGGTCATGAAACGGAGGTTGATCATTTTCGCTTTCGCCGCGCTGCTTCCGGCATGGCATGACGCCGCCGCTTCCGGCGCTCCGCCTCGCGAGCCGGAGTCGCTCGACGCGCAAAAAGCTCAGGGCGGAGCCAGGATTCAACGTTTCGTCGATGCGGATGGCGACGGTCTCAACGATCTGGTCTCCGACAGCGATGGCGACGGCATTCCGAACGGCAGCGGTTTCGGCCATGACCGCTTCGGCGCGACCCGTCCGGCGCAAGGGGACGGCGGAATGCCGACACGCGGCTCGGGCGCGAATTCCCGGAAAAGCAAGGGCGGTGGCCGGTGAGGCGCGCGCTCCTCCCGCTGCTCATCGCGCTCTGCTCGCCGCCCGCGCTCCATGCCGGGGTCACGGGATCGTTCACGCTTGCTCCGGAGTACAGCAGCAATCTGGATCGCGTGAGCACCGGGCAGTCCGGCTCGCTCACCGAGGCGGTAGCGCGTCTCGATTACGAGTGGAAACGCGAGCGCTGGAACGGCGCTTTCTCCCTCGAAGGCGCAGGCTTCATCTTTCCCGCTTCTCCAGAGAGCAATTACACGCTGCAAAACGCCCGCGCGGGTATCGGATGGACGCTCTCCGAAACGAGCCAGCTTCGAGCAGGGTTCGGCGTCGAAAGCCGTTCCGGCCACGAAACCTTCGCAATCTACGACTACCGGCAGTTCGATGCTTTTCTCGAAGGCAAACGCAAGTCCGGCAGCCGGGGTCTGTTTCTCGCCGGATATGCTTTCCGCACAAGAAGTTACGACTCGCCTGAGCTGTACGGCCACGCCGAGCATCGCCTCTACACGCAGCTCGATCTTCCCGCCGGGGAGCGCGTCACCATCGGCATCTCCAACGAAGTGGGGCTCAAGCGCTACTCCGAGGCCTTCCCCTCTCCCGGTTCGGGGACGAAAAATGGGAAGGACGCACCGGTGGCGGGTCAGTGGAGCGGCTCGCTCCGGCTCTCCATGCCACTGGGCGAGCGCACCGGCCTGCGCCTCTACCTGCTGCGTCATCTCGATTTCGGAGACCGCATCGGATGCGCCGGAGTCGCGGTCGATAACTATCTGGCCGGAGAGGATTTATACGACGACCGCTACAGCTACGAAAGCCGCGAATGCGGATTTCAGGTCTCGCAACGGATCGGCAAAAGCGTGATTGTGAGAACGGGCTACGACCTGGCGTTCAAAGATTACCAGCAAAAAGCGCTGGATATGGACGGGCATTCCATACCGGGAGCCGGATTGCGAAACGACCGCCAGCAGCGCGTCACGCTGAGGATCGAGAAAAGCTGGAAGAATCGCGCAAGACCTCTCTTGACAAAGCTTTACGCCGAAAGCGTTTATCTCGGCAACCGCTCTGACGGTCTGCTGTATGACTACACCGCCCTGACCGCTGGCGCTGGAATCAGCGTGGAGTTCTGAGGCTGGCACGTGTACGCTGGTTGTTGGGATATGAAAACAGCTGGGAGTTTTCCGGCTTTTTTGTGAGGCGATTATATAATATGGTGGCTCTCCATTTTTTACTATCTGACGCTCATTTGTCATCATCTTTCTTGTATCCTTCATAGTAATAGGATTGTTCTATTCCTTTGAAAATGATTTCCCGGTTATCGATTTCATCTGTCAGATTTTCCTGAAGCAATGTCCTGAGTTCCAGATCGTTTACGGGACTTCTTTCCATTGCCTGCAAGTAGAGTTCCTTATCAACAAATTGCCAGTTTACTACTTTTTTCAGTCGTGCCTTTAAGATCATATCCAGCCAGATGCGCATTGTTCTGCCGTTTCCGTCAATGAATGGATGCGCGATATTCATCTCTACATATTTGGCAATGATTTCTTCAGACGAGTTTTCAGGTATTTGTTCGATTTTTACAAGAATCTCTTTCAGATACAATGAATTTGCAAATTTGAAACTGCCTTTTTATATGTTCTTTGTTTGTATTTCTCCGGCAACATCAAAAATTTTATTGAAGAGATAGTGGTGTATTTCCTGTAAGCCTTTCGTTGTTTCGATTTCATTTTTCTCAATATCGCCTGAGTCGAATAAGCGATAAGCATTTTAAAGACATTTTTATTTACTGTGCTCAATTCGTTTCTTCGAGTAGTATTGATTTTTTGATCAGTTTGCCATTAAGTTTTCTCAATTTACTTTCTAGTCGAATTAGTTTAGCACTTTTTAAATCTGTAGTATTTACTCTGGTTAAAACTATTCTTGCTTCCACAGAAAAACTTTTAAAGTCTTTATGTAAAATATCAATGGAGCGGTCAATTTGCTCAACGGCTCTAATCAAATCCGAACCTTTTAACTCAATGAAATACGATATTTCTTTGTTGCAATTAAGTAGTAAGAAATCGCATTTCGCGCCATCATCATCTATTAAACATCCATCAACTATATATTTTGATAATTCGTCCAGTGAATTATTTGTATAGATGTACTTTGTTGACGGTTTCTTGTCGGAGCAGGTAACGACTTTGTTTTTCTGCTTGATGAATTCAAAACATTTTTTATAAGGATCACAATCCATAATTTAAATCGTCTCAAATTGGAATAAATAATCAAACTCTTCGTTTATTGTTCCAGAAACAGCGTCAATTTTTTCTTGCTGAATTATATTCAACTCTTTATCGATTATGTCTTTTGCTTGACCATCAGTTACAATAGCTGCAAAAACTTTCTCTCTATCGATCCAAAGGTTATTGTTTATTTTTTCTGATACTTGTTCAAAATTTGCATTGCCCACCTTGTGAGCAAGTATTAAATTATTTATTGAAGCTAAAATGTAAGGACTGTGTGTCGTGATAATTACTTGCGAATTCTCGATGTTAGACATTAGCGCAATCAGATTTGATATTTCCTTTTGTGCTTCGGGAAAAAGGTGAGCTTCGGGCTCTTCAATAACGATAAAAACGTTTTGTTTTTCTAAAACAATTATGAAGAGTAGAAGTAAAATCCAGAGTGACTCTTGTTGACCTGATGATGAAAAATTTAATTTAACATATTTATTGGTCTCATAATAAATTTTTTCACCGCTGTTGTCATACTGATATTTACCTTTTAATATTTTTCTTATAATATCTTCTGCAAGTTTTGTTTTATTGTAATCAATACTGTATTGTGTTAATAATTTTCTTTCTTTTATTATATCAGAAAGAGATTTATTGAATATGGGCCTTAAGATATTTATTTTATCCAAAAAAGTTCGCATCAAGAAATCTAAGTTTCTTGGATTTATAAATTGCAACTGGTCAGATAGAGTCGCCAATAAACTTCTTCCCGCCGGAATAAAGATTAATTCTCTGTTTTCCTGAAAAATTTTATTGCATTGATTCTTTACATACGAAATAAATTTTCTTTTTTCTGCATCTAACTCTAATAAATCTTTGCTGGTTAGTAGATTTGGATTTCTTTGCTTTAATTTATTATAATAATCTTTAGCCTCTAATAATAAGTTACCTATATTTCCTTCAAGTGATTTACTGAATTCTGGAGTAATATATTTATGGGTTGTTTCAAGAGAAATTGTGATCCAGATGCTATCATTATATAAATATTTTAGTTGAAGACCATCAAGATGAACGCTTGAACCAAAATAGTCAAGATATTTTTGTCTTATCATTTTGCGATACGAACTGTATGGTTTCGCAAAACTACCGTCATCTAAACCTTTGATAAAAAATTTTACCAAATCATCGTTAAGAGACTTAAAGAAAAATATTGTTTTAGCAATTGTGCTTTTTCCACTTGCTTGTGGTCCAATTAGTATGGTGAAGTCTTTTATATCAAGACACAGGCTTGTTATCGGCCCAAAGTTTTTTATTTCTATTCGTTGCATATTAATTCAGTTCTGCTTTACATAGTTGGTTAAATTTTTTTAGACAAATAAAGTGGCTTTTTTGTGTTGAGTGTCGTATCGTTGTGGTATTTATCCTGAAGCCTCTGTATGAGCATCAAGCAGATTATCCCATTCAATCCATACACATTCCAACTTTTGCAGTTCCAGGGAACACCTAACCCTTGTGGTTTTTCAGCCCTGAGTTTGAGTTCGCTGATCCGTATAAAGTCGCTCGTATGAGGCATGTGCTGTAGGGGAAAGGTGATTTTACCTTGTACTTCAGAGAATACATTAAATGAAGGTAAAAAAAATGTACCGTATAACAAGTTAATGTATGGGGTACAAGAGCTGTTCTGGGGCGAAAAAAAGTAAAAAAAGAGGCTGGTGGCGGGTAAGTAGGGCGAAACCGGACGGATCAGTCCGTTCGGTTTTTCCTCCGCCAGAAAATCGCGTAGAGCACCCACAGGTACGCGCCTACCAGCGTAAAAGGCGCGATGTCGAGGGCGAAAAAGCCGTCTACCTCTTTTTCGATGTACATGATGGCGTAACTGAGGGCGAGCAGAGCCGCGCCGAGCGCGATGAAGAGGTAGTTCATCGCGCCGAGCGGCATTGTGGCGGGTTCGGCTTTGGGCGCTGGCTGCGGCTGCCTAGCCGCTGGCTCAGGCTTGCGCTTTTGCTTCTTCGGTGAAGATGGCATCGAGCGTGTCGAGACAGAGTTGCGCCTCCTCCCTGCTGATCGACAGCGGCGGAAGAAGCCTGATAACATTGTTGCTGGTGGCGTTGACAAGTACGCCTCTCTTCATTGCTTCCTCGACGTAGTACTTCGCTTCGCGATGCACCGTGACGCCGATCATGAGGCCGTACTGACGTATTTCGAGAATCTGCGCGTACTTTTCAGCCATCTTCTCGAACGCCTCGCGCATCATCGCGCCGGTTTCGAGCGCGTTCTGCATCAAGCCGTCCGTCTGGATTGCCTCGATCATCGCCAGGCCCGCCGCGCAGGCGACCGGGTTGCCGCCGAAAGTCGTGCCGTGGCTGCCGGGGGTGAATACCTCCGCGACCTTCTCCGTGCCGATGATCGCGCCGAGCGGCAGTCCGCCGCCGAGCGGCTTGGCCGAGCAGACCAGATCGGGCTGGATGTCGTACGTCATGTAGCTGAAAAACGCGCCCGTACGTCCGCATCCGGCCTGAATTTCATCGGCCACGATGAGGAAATCGTGCTCGACGGCCAGCTCCTTCAGACGCGCGATGAACGCTTCGTTCACCTTATGGATGCCTCCCTCACCCTGAACGAACTCGACGAAAACCGCCGCCGTGCGTCCCGAGACTTTGCGTTCGAGATCTTCCACGTCGTTGAAATCGATCATGCCGGTTTCGGGTACGAGCGGCTCGAAGCCGCCGACGTATTTCGGCTTGGCGGTCAGCGAGAGCGCACCGTAAGTTCTTCCGTGGAAGCAGTTTGTCAGCGAAAGCACTTGCGTCTTGTCCGCATCACCGTCACGCGCGGCGAATCTTCTCGCCAGCTTGATGGCCGCCTCGATAGCCTCGGTGCCACTGTTGCAGAAGAAGACCTTCGACATGCCCGAAATTTCAAGCAGCTTCGCGGCCAGGTCGAACTGCGGCTTCTGCATAAAGAGGTTCGAGACATGGATGTATTTCGCCGCCTGCTCGGTGATGGCGTGTTCGAGGCGCTGGTCGCCGTAGCCGATGGCGTTGACGCCGATTCCGGCGATCATGTCGAGATAGCGTTCGCTGCCGGAAGTGTAGAGGAACGAGCCTTTGCCGTAAGCGACGGCAAGCGGCAGTCTGGCGTAGTTGTGGAAGAAAAGCTGCTTTTCCGTTTCCAGATTTATTGCAGGAGTGTTCATCGTGATAGTGTGCTATGAATGCTATAGGTTAATGCAATAAAGGGAGCATCGTTCAATCCTCCAAATCCTCAGTTCTCCTCGTCCTGCCGGCTGCGACGGTGGCGGATTACGCTTCGTATTCCGCGCCAGATGCCGTATGCGCCGAGAAGGACCGAAAAATACAATAGATCGCGGCCATTTTTGCCGCTGATTGTTGGCGCATAGAGTCCAATATACAAGGCGAGCACCAGAAATGTCACGGAAAGAAGCGCGTCGAGCGCCATCATGAGCGTCACGCGCCCTTTTTTTTGCATCCGTCCGGCTCCGTCCGAACCGCCGTCAGTCGCACTGGCCATTGTCCGCCGATTTCCGCTCCCCGTAGAAGCACCAATCCTTGTTGACGATCAACCTCGCGCCGTGGCCGAAGGTGAAGTAGGACCAGCCCCACTGCATCAGCACGAAAACGCGGTGCTTGAAGGTCGAGAGATAATAGATATGCACGAGCAGCCAGGTGAACCAGGCGAGTGCGCCGTCGAACTTCAGGTTGCCGAACTCGACGATTGCCCGGTTGCGCCCGATGGTGGCCATCTGCCCTTTGTTGCGATATTTAAACGGCTTGCGAGGCTTTCCCTTCAGGTCGTCGAGAATCGAGCGCCCGATGGCGTAGCCCTCCTGCATCGCCGCCGGAGCCATGCCCGGCAAGGTCGTGCCGTTTTCAAGCGTGAAACATGCCTGGTCGCCGCCGACGAACACCTCGGGATGGCCGGGAATGCTCAAATCCTGCTCGACCATGATCCGACCGCTACGATCAGTCTCGACCCCCATGCACTGGCCGATCTCCGACGCCTTGACGCCCGCCGCCCAGAGCACCGTGGCGGCTTCGATGCGTTCGCGCCCGATCTGCACGCCGTCTGCATCGACATTGCTGACCAGACTCGACGTCCAGACCTGCACGCCGAGCTTCTCCAGCTCGCGGGTGGCCTTGCTCGACAACTCAGGCGCGAAGGTGCCGAGGATACGGTCGGCAGCTTCGAGGATGAAGATACGGGTCAGCTTCGGGTCGATGTGGCGATAGAACTTCGACAGCGTGAAGCGACTCATCTCGCCGATCGATCCGGCAAGCTCCACGCCGGTCGGCCCGCCGCCGACGATGACGAAGGTGAGCTGCTTTTTGCGCTCTTTCGGATCGTTGGTACGTTCGGCGGCCTCGTACGCCTCCATCACGCGGCGGCGAATTTCGGTCGCCTGGGCGAGATTTTTCAGGCCGGGCGCGTGCTCCTCCCAGCCGTTGTTGCCGAAGTAGTGGTGCTGCGCTCCGCAAGCAAGCACGAGATAGTCGTATTCGATTTCTCCGAAATCGGTTATAACCTTTTTCGCGTTCAGATCGACATTGGTGACGACGCCTTTGAAGACCGAAACATTGTCATATCCCGCCAGCATGTTGCGGAGCGGCGTGGCGATGTCGCCCTCGCCAAGCGCGGACATGGCGACCTGATAGAGCAGCGGCTGGAAGAGGTGATAGTTTTTTCTGTCGATCAGCGTCACCTCGACATCCTTTCGGTTACTCAGCATTCTCGCGGTGTTCAGACCGGTGAAACCGCCACCGACAATCACGACCTTTTTTTTCATCTCGTTCAAATTCTCGCGTTCAATTCCCGAATCCCTGCGCGGGCATCGTATAGTAACCAAGTTACGGCAAAGATGCCTTCATCATGTGCAAACTCTGGAAGGTAATAAAAATGCGCCGAAAAATGCTATTGCTGTTGCGGAAGGCTTGCAGGGCGAGCATCCTGTCGGACTTTATCATGGCATATTTTCTATCGTCATTGCGAGCCATTTGTATCCGGTACGATACCGCACGAACCTTGACAACCCCACTGCATTTCCGACTGTAGGGACGGCTCTTGTGCTCGTCCTTTTTCGTAATGGCTGCGAAGGCTATTCAGTGGCAATCAAGTTTCCTGTCATTGCGAGGAGCGCAGCGACGTGGCAATCCATCTTGGTGAATTCTCATATGGATTGCTTCGCTACGCTCGCAATGACGAAGAGTTGGAGTGTACTCCGGGTACATCCGGCGCTTGTTTCCAGCAAGCCCGACAGGCGTCGAGCGCTTTTCAACTCAGCTTTTCGATGATCGCTGCATGGGCGGGGAATTGCATCGTCAGCGCCTCGCGGTCGGCGAAGGAGAAGTCGCGGAAGTCGAAGCCGGGCGAGACGACGCAGCTTACGAGCGCGTAGGCGTCCGGGGCGTTGGAGTCGGCAAGACACGCGCCGAAGTAGTGTTCCGCCGGAACCCACGAGTGCAGCACCTGTCCGGCATCAGGATCGTCGCCGAGGGTGAACAGCGACGGCTCGCCGGTTTCGGGAAAGCAGTGCACTTCGAGCGGCGAACCGGCGTGGAAGTACCACTGCTCGTCCGAGAAGATGCGGTGCAGGCGCGAGCGGTCGCCGCGTTCGAGCAGGTAGTAGATCGAGGTCGCGTAGGAGCGGGGCGAGCCGAAGGGGCTGCTCGCGTCGAAACCGTAAGAGCCTTCGCTACGGTAGGTTTCGCGGTACCAGCCCCCTTCGGGGTGACGTTCGAGGCGGAGCCGCCCGATCCAGAACTCAGCCGTTCGCACGCAGCTTTTCCCGGATTTTGGCGGTCTTCTGGCGCGAGGCTTCGGCGAGCTTCTGGCGGAACTCCTTGAGCTTCTCCATCAGCGCGGTGTCGCCGAGGGCGAGCATCTGCACGGCGAGCAAGGCGGCGTTGCGGGCGTTGTCGATGCCGACCGTGGCCACCGGAATTCCGGCGGGCATCTGCACGATGGCGTAGAGCGAGTCCTGGCCGCTGAGTTTTTTGCTGTAGATCGGCACGCCGATGACCGGCAGGACGGTCATGGCCGCCGTGACGCCCGGCAGGTGCGCCGCGCCGCCCGCTCCGGCGACAATCGCCTTGAGGCCGCGCTCCTCTGCCGAGGTGGCGTAAGCTTCGAGGTCGCCCGGCGTGCGGTGCGCCGAGATGACCGAAATTTCAAAGGGAATGCCGAACTCGTCGAGGACGATGGCCGCCTCTTTCATGATGTCGAAATCGGAATCGGAACCCATCAGGATGCCGACCAGCGGCGTCTGCGGGTCTGTGGAGGTTTGTGTCATGGAAAAAGAATTATCAGGCCTTACGAATTGATGAAGGCTGTTGAAGTTTGAAGGCTATGAATTCGCGGAGTTTTTGTATTTTCCCCAAGTCAAACAAAAAATAACACTTGCCAAGGAAGAATACAATGACAACAGATGTCGTCGCAAAGCTTGCTTTGAAGTACAGCAATCCCGGCCCGCGCTACACCAGTTATCCAACCATCCCCTCATGGAGCGAGGATGGCGTGAGCCAGGAGCAGTGGAAAGAGGCTATGGTCAAAGGCTTCAACGAGAGCAACGAGACCACGGGCATCAGCATGTACATTCATATCCCGTTCTGCGAAAACCATTGCTACTTCTGCGGCTGCAACGCTCACCGCACCAACGATCACTCCTTCGAGCAGCCTTACATCGACGCGCTCATCAAGGAGTGGCAGATGTACCTCGACGTCTTCCCCGGCACGCTCAACGTCAAGGAGCTGCACATCGGCGGCGGCACCCCGACTTTCTTCAGCCCCGAGAACCTCGTCAGGCTGGTTGACACCATGTTCAAGGATGTCAACCGCATGGACAACTATATCTTCAGCTTCGAGACCAATCCCCGCTCGACCACGAAAGAGCACCTCGAAGCGCTCTACAGCGTCGGCTTCCGCCGCATGAGCTTCGGCATCCAGGATTTCGATCCCACCGTGCAGGAGGAGATCAACCGCCCGCAGTCCTTCGAGCTGGTCAAGGAGAAGATCGACCTGGCCCGCCAGATCGGTTTCAACTCGATCAACTTCGACCTCGTCTACGGCCTTCCCAAGCAGACGCTCGCCACAGTCACCGACACCATTCAGAAGGTGATGCAGCTGCGTCCCGACCGCCTCGCGTTTTACGGCTACGGCCACAACCCGCATCTCTACGAAGGACAGCGTCGCTTCAAGCTCGAAGATCTGCCGGTTGGCGACGTCAAGCAGGAGCTGTACGACAAGGGCCGCGCGATGCTCGAATCGATCGGCTACCACGAGGTTGGCATGGACCACTTCGCCATCGAGGGCGACGCGCTCTACGAGGCGATGAAGAATGGCACCCTGCACCGTAACTTCATGGGCTACACCGAGAACACCACCCAGATGATGCTCGCGCTCGGCGCTTCGTCGATCAGCGACACCTGGTACGCCTTCGCCCAGAACGAGCGCACCGACGACCGCTACATGGAGGAGGTCAACAAAGGCCGCTTCCCGATCATGCGCGGTCACCTGCTTTCTGACGAGGATCTGGTGCTCCGCCGCCACATCCTGAACCTGATGTGCCGCCAGGAGACTTCGTGGGAGGATCCGAAATACTACACCGAAGAGCTCGACGTCGCCCGCTATCGCCTCGAAGACATGGAGAACGACGGGATCGTCGAACTCGGCGAGAAGAGCGTAAAAGTGACCGAAATCGGCGTGCCCTTCCTCCGCAACGTCTGCATGGCGTTCGACGCGCATCTCTGGCGCTCCGACAGCCTCTCGAAGGCGTACAACGTCTCGCGCGACATCCAGAAAGAGTATATCGAAAAAGCCCGTCAGGCCAAGCTCCAGAAGGTTGACTGACATGATTCGATAAAATTTCGATCAATAAAAAGGGTGTCCACAGGCACCCTTTTTTTATGCACAGAACGATGAAAGAACATATACGAATAGGATTTATCGGTAGTGGATGGGCGCAGGTGGCGCAGGCCCCGGCCTTTTCGCTGATGGAGGATGTCGAACTCGCGGCGGTCGCCAGTCCGACGGAGAAACGCCGCCAGAAGTTCATGGATCGCTGTGGCATTCCGGCTGGATACGCCGACTGGCGCGAGATGCTTCAGGAGTGCCCGCTCGACATGGTGTGCGTCACCACGCCGACCTGGCTGCACGAGCCGATGGTGACGGGCGTGCTCGAAAGCGGGTGCAGCGTGCTCTGCGAAAAGCCCTTCGCGCTGACCGTCGAGGAGGCGGAGCGCATGAACGCGCTGGCGATGAAATCGCCCGGTATCGCGCTCATCGACCATCAGTTAC
>CAIUQW010000176.1 GCA_903901395.1 uncultured Chlorobiales bacterium
ACCATCGACTGATTGGATATACGAATACCAATAAATGATTTCTCGAAACCTCATGGCGCTGCATCTTGCCGAAGAACGCTATTCGTGAGGATTTGCATCATTTCCCATTTCACGCCGCTACCCACTGCACGGCGCTGTCGAGGGTTTCGAAGAGGTCGATGCTGCGGGAGCCGGTTTTTTCTTCGTTGCTGAACAGGCCGCTGATGGCGCTGTTCATGCTGTTTTGCAGCACAATGGCGACTTTGTTTTTTCTTTTGCCTGGCGTGTCGAGTTCGCCGATGATCGGAATCACCGAGGAGATGGTCGAGAGCGAAAGGCTCGCTTCGTCGTTTTGCCTGAAGATCCAGATGCGGTTCTTGCGTTCGTATCCGGGCAGCGCAGTGATGCGAAGGAAGGCTTCGAGAATCGCCGAAAAGCTGACGTCGCCGTTGAACGTGACTTTGATATACGTTGCTTCGTTGATGATGGTGTACATGGTCGTGCTCCGTTCAGCGTTGTGAGTTACAGTATGGTTATATATCATCAAAACTCATGCCAAACGGCAAGGATTCTATCCGCCAGACCGCTCGATTGTCCACAACTCCTTATTCCACAGTCAGTTAAATGTTTTGACAGGCTCCTCGCTATCAGGTCGAAACGAGGTCAAAAATCGACATAAATGCAGAAAAGTGCGTGGATTGCGGGAAAAGTGGACATTTTTGTGGGAAATATCGGAGGTGATTTCGTCGGGAGCGGTGCTTTTGCGTGCCGTCCGTTTCTCGTCGAAAGAGGCGCAGGGACGTATTTCATCTCTGACGCAAAAAAGGGCGCACAAGCTGGTACGCCCTTTCAATTCATCATTAAAACATCACCGCTGTAGCTTTGGCGGCCTGGGCAAGGAAGCGTTCCATCCAGTCGGGGCCGGAGTGCTTTTCGGCCAGCGCCACGGCGATGTGCTTGGGTTTGACGCCCATGTCGAGGTTGCGTCCAAGGCCCTGCACGCATGAGGGGCAGTTGGTCAGAATCGTCGCCGACTCCGCGCCGTGCATCGACTCCTTCAGCGCCTCGCGTTTGCGGTGCAGCATCGAGTCGGTGATGTCGGGCCGCGAGAGCGCCAGCGTTCCGGCCTCCGAGCAGCAGTGCGGCACGTCGGTCACCTTGCCGAAGCCGCCCACGTCGCGCAGGAGGTCGCACGCTTTGCCTTTCAGCGAGTCGTGGCAGGGGGCGTGGTAGAGGCTCTCGGTCGAACCGCCGTCCACGCGCATCCCTTTTTCCCAGGCGTAGCGCGACACATCGACGATCCGGTTGCCGAAAAGCTTCGGAGCCTCCATGATCTCCAGCCCCTCCATGCAGGTGCCGCAGGAGATGATGCAGGCGTCAAAGTCGAGATAGGCGAACATTTCGCGTATCTGGCTGAACATTACTGTGTTGCGCAGCACAATCGAGGCGTACTCCTCCTCTTTGGCGTTGACGTGCAGCGGGAAGCCGCAGCAGAGGAAGGGCGGCGGCAGCACCACGCGCGTGCCGGTTTCGAGCAGAATGTGAAGCGAGGCCATCGAAATCGACGAATGCAGCCGCTCCGAGCCGCAGCCGGGGAAGTAGAAGACCGTCGAGTTTGCCTCCTCGCCAGCCGGTTCGAAGACGAGAACCTGGTCGCTTTCGCACGCTGGAAGTACGTCGCGCAGCGTCTTTTCCGGCACGGGCGGCACCGCCGAGCGCAGGAGCCGCAAGGGCGCAGGGACATTCTGCGCCTCCCTGGATGCCTGGAGCGGAGCGGTCATTTTCGCGCCTGCACGCTGGGCCGCGCCGCCAATCCGCAGCACCGTGTTGCGGAACATCTTGTTGTAGAAGGGCGAGCGGTTGGCCAGGTAGTTCAGCGTCATCTTGGTGATGGGCGGCGAATTTTTCAGGCCGCGCGCCGAGAGAATCTCCCGTTCGAGAATCGACACCTCGCCCGAATCGATGTCTACCGGGCAGGGCTTGAGGCACTTGTGGCAGATGGTGCAGTGATCCGACACCTCCTCCAGCCATTGCAGAAGTTCGAAAGCCGTCGAGCGCTCGCGCTGGGCGTCGTAAAGCAGCGCCTCGATGAGCGAGCCGATGGCGAGATTCTTGTTGCGCGGATGGTAGAACATGCCTCGCGCAGGGTAGTAGACGCAGCAATCCGGCTTGCACTTACCGCAGCGAATGCAGTAGTCCACTTTCTTCGAGAGTGCTTCGAGCTTGCCGCGCTTGAGGATGTGCGCCTCCAGCTCCAGCAGGTTGAACGATGGCGTGAAGATGTGGTTCAGCGCCTCGTAATCCTCCAGTTTGCCGGGGTTCATGATGCCGTCGGGATCGACCTCGCGGCGATAGGCGCTCAGCTCGTCGATGCGAGCCTTCTCCATATACTTCAGCTTCGTCACGCCGATGCCGTGTTCACCGGAAACTACGCCACCAAGCGAAATCACTTTTTCCATCACCAGGTCGATGACGTGATCGGCCCGTTCGAGCATCGGGCGGTCGTTCGAGAGCACCGGCACGTTGACGTGCACGTTGCCGTCACCGGCGTGCATGTGCGTGGCCAGTACGATGCGCCGGTCGCGAACGTGCTTGTAGGCTGCCTCGATGGCGTCGAGCGTTTTCGGATAGCCGCGGAAGAGCTGGTTCAGCTCCGCGCGGAACTCCTGCAAAAGCGTGAGTGAGCGCAGGAGCAGCGGATCGGCGGCTTCGAGGCGGTTGCGGATCAGGTCGCAGAGGCCGAGGCCCGCCGGAATTTTCGCCTCGAACGGCGAGAGGCTTTCGGGATTGCTGCTTGCGTGCAGCATTTTTTCGATCCGCTCGACGTACTTCAACTGCGCGTAACGCTCCTCCTCGACGTTCAGGTCATCGATGAAGCGGGCGAAGACGGCGAGCTGCTCGATGGGGATGACGATATCCTCGTTCAGCTTGAAGGCGTTGGTGCGGCGGGCAATTGCGCCGAGCTTTTTGCGATCCTGCCAGAACTGGACGCCCTCGGCCTCGTCGCGAGCCACGAACATCAGGGTGTTTGGATGCTTTTCGAGCAACGCGTGAACGCGCTCCACGCCCGCCTCGACCTCCGCCTCCGCGTGTCCGGCGATGTCGATCAGGAGCACCGCTTTCGGCGTCTGCGGGCGGGTGGCCTTCACCTTGTAGTCGATGGCGCGGATGTACTCGTCGTCGAAGTGTTCCAGCGCGAGCAGCGTTTCGTGCTCGACGTTCTGGTAGGGAAACGCCTTCGACAGCTCCACGATGACGCGGCTCGCCTCGTCCATGTCTGGGCCGAAGAACTCCAGGCAGAGCGTGCGCTTTGCTTCGTACTTCGGGTAGAGTACGAAGACCGCCGAGGTGATGACGCCGTCGGTGCCCTCCTTCTGCAATCCCGGCACGCCGCCAAGCGCCTTGTTGGTGATGTCCTTCCACAGCCCCTGCTTGCGGATTTCGGTGCCGCGCAAGGCGATGCGTTTCAGCGGAGCGCCGTGCTGGTCGAGCACCTCGTAGGTCACGATGTCCTCGGGCAGAATCTTGCGAAGCTGATGGTCGGTTCGGCGCACCGTCCACAATTTGCCGCCCGGCATGGCGATCTTCCACTCAAGCAGGTTGTCGATGCAGGTGCCCCAGCGCACAGCCATTTTGCCGCCTGCGTTCTCGGCGATGTTGCCGCCGATGGTGCAGGCCCACTCGCTGGTCGGATCGGTGGCGAAGACGAGGCCATGCTCGTCGGCATGGTGCATGGCCGCCTCGGTGATGACGCCCGCTTCGACCTCGATCACGCTGCCCGTCACCGAGTGGCCATCCTTCAGGTGGAAGGTTCGCTCGGTGATGCCGCGCACGTGGTTCAGCTTCTCGGTGTTGATGATGACGCAATCCGAGCGAAGCGGCACCGCGCCACCCGTGAGGCCGGTGCCCGCGCCGCGCGGAATCACGCGCAAGCCGAGCCGGGCGATAGCCCCGATGAGCGGCGCGACCTGCGCCTCGTCGTCCGGCGTCACCACGGCAACCGGCAGATACAGGCGCCAGTCAGTGGCGTCGGTTGCGTGAGCCACCAGCGAGAAGGGATCGAACAGCACGTTCTTCGCTCCGACGATGGGAGCCAGCTCTTTGCGGACTCTGCGCCGGAACTCCGGGAGCAGCTCGATCTCGGCGCGGAACTTCTCAAGCTTTGCGCGTAAGGTCTCGACAATCGCGAGCACTCTCGGCTCTCCGTTGGCCGAGGTATGGATGGTTTCCATGTCCTTGCGGGCATGCTCGAAAATGCGGTTCCGCCGCTTCTCGGAGCTGATCAGCTCCTCAAACAGATAGGGATTGCGGCCATGAATCAGAATGTCGCCGAAAAGCTGCATGAGCAGGCGAGCCGAGCGTCCGGTGACGCGAAGATCGCGCAGCTCCTCGATCTGCCGGACGACCTCTTCGCCAAGGATGAACGAAATCGCCTGCCGGTCGCTTGCAGAGGTGTAGTTATATGGTATTTCGCGCCAGGCGGCAGGGACCGTCCGCGCGGCATCAGGCTTTTTATTGACAGTCATAGGTATTCAGTGCTCACAAAAATATTCACGCTCCAGCCAAACAACGCCTGGCGGGAAGCCACGATAAACAAAGACGGTGAAAATTCCGAACTCTTGCGCTCCTCCGTCCGGCAAAAGCATTGTCGTCGATCCGTTCCGCAAGCGGTTCTTCAGCCATTAACACCAGGCAAGGGAAGAGCTTGTACGCCAATATAACTAAACTCGGCTTAACTCGTTGACAAGCCGTTTTCAAACGGAGCTGCTCCTCGCAGTTTTCCTGACGCCAAAGCTCTATAGATGCAGCATTCATGCTCTTCAGACCACCATTAACACTCTTAACCAGCATCGTGCCAAGAACATTCCCCAGCCGGGATTTTCATGTCACGATCGGCGTAGAGCTTTTGAGCGAATCATCCCGTCCAGCATCTCTGAAGTTCCTGAAGGCAAGAGTATTCAAGGAAAAAGGACATTCCTTATGGTTCTTTCGAAAAAAGTTCTTTACAAGGCAAAGGGGTTATTATAGCAACGCAGTCAGGACAGGATGTGATGTCTCTGACGCCAAACCACGTTACCGTCGTTCTTTCGATCAGTCTCTATTTTCTGGAAAAAGGATGAAATGAATACTCAATAATTTCTTTTCTGGGCGTCATTGATGGGAGTGCTGACCTGTCGGAACCGGTATTCTTCAGCTTTTGCAATGTATTGTTGCCGGAGTGATCATCGAGCGCAGGTTGGGGTGGAGATCGCGACAGAAGCAAAAAAAGGAGGCGTTTCCACCTCCTTCTCTGACCCTGCCAAAACCCTGAAACACTCAGGTTATCGATGGGCCAATGTATTCCGTCACAGTATCAGAAATAGTACTGCAATCCCGTTATGAGAGTTTTCGTTGAACTCTCAACTTTGAAATTATCATCATCAGCTGTCGCATAATGGGAAGGTTTGAGGTATCTGAAGCCAAGATCGAGCAACAGGTGATCCGCTACCTGGATGCTTGCGCCCATGCCGAATTGCCATGCAAAAACTGTACTGTTTGCGGGATACAGCGTCGGTCCGCTCGCTTTTATGTTCACCAAACCGATACCGGTCATAACGTAAGGGTCTATTTTCGAATCCTGATCCATATCGAGATATCCATTCACCATAAATGAGCTGATCGAAACCTTGTCATCGCTTGTAGCCGACTTATAGTTGGAGGAATTTTTTTCCTTGACCTTGACTGCATCGTTCTGCTGATGCCCATAAGCAGCTTCAAGGCGGTAACCATCGCCCCGAAGACCTATTGCGCCGCCATAGGTCATGCTTTCCTTGAAAACGATGGCATTGTTATATTTTCCGCCATTAAGAATGTACTTAGAGTCATTCGGTTCTGCACCACCGAAAGAAACGCTTACGTACGGTGTATCTGCAAGAGAGAGCGATGGAATCAGGCAGATGCCTGAAAGCAAAAGGGCGAGAAAACCGTTTTTCATAATTCATTCGGTTTTATTTGTTGAATCGATACTTATCAAGAAAACTGAATTGACGCAAGATAACTGTAAAAAGGCGAGTGTCGATTGATGTGACGTAAAATATTTGAACTACCTAAGGAGGCTATGGTTCAACGTATTTTTTCTCCGATAACGTGAAGCTAATAAACCAGGAGTGATAAGTAAAAGAAATTACAGTGGTTCGAGGAAGAAAACGAAAGAACCTTCATGTTTTTCCGCCATGAGTTGTCTTACACTATGCTTCTCTGCCTGCTCACTATTTGCTTGTAAATGGCGTATCCATTCAGTATATAAAATAATGCTGATGTTCGTGGCATGTTGTTGGTGCAGTATCCTGGAAAACCCCATTCGGCCATCTGGACTTCTCTTTATGACTCGCACTTCTCGAAATCGTCAGGCCGCTGTTGTTCTCGTCACGCTGAATGGAGGAGGCCACTGATGAACAATCCTTTTTTCGATCATCCGATTCTCAATTCGCCGTACGGTTATCCGGCTCGCCATTGGGAACTCGACTCCTCCGGTCAGCCGACGCAGCGTGTCATCGAAAGCCGTCGTCGCGCCGAGTTCGTCACGCCGATTCCGAAGCCGAAAAAGCGCCGCGCCGACGAACAACAGCAGGAGCTCGTGTTCGACGAAGGCGTCGGGCTTTCGACCGAAGCGCAGCAGTACGACCAGACTTCGATCATCAACGCGGTTCGCGCCGAGGTCGATAAATGGCGTCAGTTGCCCGACCCGTCGAGCTGGCAGGTGACGCCCGAAACCGCGCGGCTCCTCAAACACTGGCGGCACCACGACTTCAGCGACATTCGCCCCTTCTTCTGCCAGCTCGAAGCGGTCGAAACCGCGATCTGGCTCAGCGAGGTCGCGCCCCATGCGGGCAAAACCGGCAGGCGCTTGCTCGATCACCTCGAAAACGCCAGCCACAATGCCAATCCGGAGATTCTCCGCCTGGCGCTCAAGCTCGCCACCGGCGCGGGCAGCAGTAACGGGTGCAAGTACAACTAAAAGCATAATGCAGGCGACAAAATGAGCATCGCAGGTATACGCTCCAACCGTGGAGATATTTATCAGACCATGATTGCATTCGATTGGGCATTGTATGTCCTGTCCGATCCAGAATATCAATGGCTTGAAATAGATTCGACTGCTTATTTGGTAGATGATGTAGTGATTGGCAAATCTGACGGTTCACTTATTTGCTGCCAGTGCAAAAAAAACCAGCCTGATTGTAAAGCATGGTCGATATCCGATTTAGGTGATGAGTTGGAAAAGGCTTCTGTTGTGCTGGCGGATAATCAACAGGCCAAAGTCAAATTCTATTCCCGTGATTCGTTCGGGGCACTTGCAAAACTGCGTGAATACAGCACTCTTTGGCGCAATGATGAAGAATACCTTGGGAATTTGACCCAAGAACATATAATGACCAATCGCGATTTAGACGCTCGAATTACCGTTAAGGCTCCTTATCTCACTACCTATGACTTCCTGTGCCGCACCAGCTTTGAGACCAGCCAAAATTTTGATCATATTGAGACTGAGTTACGTGAACGTTTGCGCTATTTGACGAGCAATTCAGTTGCTGCCTTCAACGCCCTCTGGGTACAGATAGATAAACTTGGTGGGCATATAGAGGGTGGCAATCAATTGGCTTCGACCCAGCATCGTCTCACAAAGGAAGATATTAAAGACATTCTCCATCAAGCGGGAGCCATGTTGGTTCCGATGATCTCCGTTACGGTGGTGTGCAATTCATTTGCCAGTACCTCTAATATCGGCAGGTTGTGGCGTCGGGATATAGCCGGGCATCGCATTTCGAGTCCGCTTGTAGAAGAACTCTTAGCAGCCATAGATACCAAGAAACGCGCAGTTTTGCTTTCGGGTTTACCGGGTTCGGGAAAAACTTGTGTCATGTTGAGTTTGCAAGAAGTTCTTGAGCAAAGAAGGAAAAACAAAGTGACCTTGTGCCACTTTTCATTCAATCGCGTGAATTTGCTGACTTTGCGACGGCGCAGGAACGTCAAGCACAAGGCTTACCAGAGAAATGGGTAGAGCAGGTTGCCCGATTAGCAGAAAATACGTATGTGGTTGTGGTAATTGATTCGCTGGATGTTTTGTCCATTGCCCGTGAACACAGTGTGTTGACATATTTCCTCGCACAAATTGACCAGTTGTTATTCATACCCAATGTCACTGTAATCACGTCCTGTCGAGACTTCGATCGCAAATACAATCCACGAATTGCCATGCGGCAATGGGATTGCGAGTTACAGTGCTTGCCGTTGAATTGGGATTCTGACATTGTTCCGTTACTTGTTAGCCTCGGAATTGATACAAGCGCTATTGATGATGTTACTCGTGAACTTATCCGGAATCCTCGTGAATTGGACCTTTTTGTCGAATTGGCTCAGCGTGAAGGCAGCTTCAACGTGGTTACCAGCCAGGCACTGGCACAGCGCTATCTCGATGCTATCGAGCAGATTGATCCCGAGTTGGGAGATGCAGCCATGCAAGTGCTTGAAACCATGGCCGAGACAATGCTGAAGTCTCGTAGCTTGTCTATTCCACATCAGTGCGTAAAGGCATCATCAGAAATTCAGCGGCGCTTGCGTAGTCTCAATGTCTTGCAAGATACCCATGATGGAAAATTGACTTTTGGTCATCAAACATTACTGGACGTTCTGGTGATAAGCAGTGCTATACGGCAAGGGGTTTCGCTCAATGAGTTTATCAAAGGCTTGCCTCCAGTTCCCTTTGTGCGCCCCAGCATACGTAGTTTTGTCGCACAGCTTGCAACAGGAGATCGCCGAGAGTTCAGGAAACAACTGCGAGCGGTCTTAACTGGAAAATCACCATTTCATATTCGCCGTTTGATTGCGGAATCATTTGCTCAGCAAATGCCGCAAGATGATGATTGGCCGATGATAAGAGAGCTGCGAGAAAAGCACCATGAAGTGTTCAACGTGATATACTTCCATGCAACATTTATTGAGTGGCACTACTTTTGGTTTTCTCATTTGGTGCCGATTTTGAAAGAAATGTACGACTCCGAGGGAATGATGGCCCATGTTCACCGGGTAGCGAATTGGCAAAATGAAGATGCTGCCGGGGTAATGGCATTTTGGATGGATACGTTGGCGCTGGATTGGCTGGATGGGAATAGAATTGCGGAGCAATTGGTGTTTTCGATATCTAAATTCAAAACAGAAAATTTGCCACTTGTTGCGCCCTTACTTGAACGATTACTCAGTGTCCCAAAGCCAGCGCATAGCTTATTGGGCCATACTATTGCACGCTGCGTTGAAGCTGGCGCTGTTGATGACAGATTATTATGGAGCTATATCGCTGGAGATATAGGTGACGATGATGTGATGGAATTTCATTTTAACAATAAACTTCACTGTCAACCGCATAATTTTGGAGATAAGAACGATGGTTTTCTGGTAAAAAGAATGATGAGTTCGGTCGCCCTATTGGATTTGGCATTAGAATCAATCGAACGTTGGAGCCAAGTCAGGTCGGTTAGCAATGGCGAATCTAAAACAAGTTATCGCCAAGGATTTTTGGATGAAACCTCCTATTTTGATGTTCACTCACAGATTGATCACCGGCATGTAGATGAGGAACGAATTCTGTTCGATGCAATTGAAGCAGCTGTTCTCGATCATGCAAAAAACCACTCAAAGTGGTGGCTTAAGAATCGAGAAGGTCTTTGCTTTAATCATGAGCTTGCATTATGCTATTTTGCTGTTCTTGCTTGTAAAAAATATCCAATAAATAATATTGATTTGATTGGTCGTGTGTTGTGCGATAAGAATTTATTGGAATCAAAACTTTCTTACGAACTATGTGATTTGAGTTATGCTGCATTTATTTACTTGGATAGAAATACGCAGAATATTGTTCTAAAGACAATACAAGACGTTTTTAAGGAATATATGATGGATGCGGATAATCGCTCGTGGATATTAAGGGTTCAAGCAAAATACATATCATCAGTGCCATGCTTTCTCCGTACAATAGATGCGCAAGCGATACTTGATGAGTACGAAAGAATAAATGGAAAAATGGAGAGAAAGCCATCCATGAGTATACGAAGCTATAGCGTTTCCGCTCCTTTTTCATTTGAGAAATTTTTGAGTGTAAGTGATGACGGAGTGATTTGCTTGCTATCGCACTACTCTGGATATAATCGAGATTTTGAGGACTTTTCAGTAGGAGGAGAGCGTGAAGTCGGTTGGCAACTACGGGAGGCAGCATCTCGACACCCAGTGCGATTTATGAGATTGCTGGTGTCTTATTGGACAAATATTTCAGCACATTTTCGCGATGATATTATGGATGGCCTCGCCACATACCTGGCTTATCGTTATGGAAATTTGCGAATCAACGGCAATTGGGTACCTATAGATGAACCTGATGCTGCTGATTTGGCAAGTCAAATTCTTATTGAGCTGGAGCGACATCCTGAACACTGGCAACTCAATCGCTCTGCTGCTGAGGCTCTCGAAAGCTGTGCACATGTCATTCTTGATACACAAAGTGCTATGCGATTGGTATTTTTAGCAATAGGTTTTGAAAGGCTTTGTGAGGAAGAACCCGTCAACAAAGCTAATTCAGACAACTTGATTAATGTAGGCTTCGGTATGACAAGTGGAAAAGTAGTCGAAGCTATGATGATTCTAATCGAAAAACTATACGAGCGAGGCATTGAAATACCCGAATTATTACCACCTATTTTACTTCGATACGCAAGCAACGAACATCCTGCTATTCGCGCA
Organism: uncultured Chlorobiales bacterium; assembly: GCA_903901395.1. GTDB lineage: Bacteria > Bacteroidota > Chlorobiia > Chlorobiales > Chlorobiaceae > Chlorobaculum. The sequence goes on from CAIUQW010000176.1 coordinate 10,750, forward strand.
TTAATTCTAAGACGTTTGCCTTACCTTCAAAGTAAGAATCCCGAGTTTGGTTGGAAACTCTTTCACCTAGCTATGCAGAATGATGATAGACTTTGGCGTATTGCAGAGCCTTGTCTGTATTACGCATATTACGACCAGTTCGAAAACGTAGCTCCGTTGCTTGAACGTATCTATCAAAATGGCAGTTCGGATAGCATGGAAACTTGGGGTCGTATTTCAGCTTTATCAGCGTTGAGAGGTCATATTGAATTTATAAATTTACTTGCTGACTTGAATGCTCTGAATATGACTGAAGCATGGAAAGGGGCTGCCGATGTATGGACTTATCCTGGCAACATCAAGCTGCATCGTGAACAATGCCTTGCAGGTATTGAAGCAGGATTAAAAGCAGTTGATTCTCATTCAAAGACTGTTGTTAAATGTGCAGAAAATATTTTCAGAGAGAAAACTCCGCCAATCTTGATTCCTATTGAATTGATTCAGCTTTTCTTTGGTGTACTCGAAAACTATAGCGAGGATAAATATCATAGTCTTTTTGGATTTAATGAATGGCTTAATGCTACTTCGCAACGAGACTCAGAGTTCGCATTAACCGCAACTGAAATTTACTTGGCATATGTCAGTCGTGCCAAGCCATACTTTTTTGACCATGAGAATCAAATGGTCCAGGTAGTGACCAGACTTTTTGCTGAAGCCGAAGAACGCGAAGAATCTGATAATGGAGAAATGCTCAAGCGTGTGGTAGCAGTGCAAGATTTGCTGTTATCTTTGGAAGTGACTTCTGTAAATGATTGGCTAACAGCAGCTGAAAGGCCATAGTGTCAAAGAAGAGTGCAAATGAAAACCTCCAAAACCAGAAAAAAGAAGAGGCTTTGATGAACGCTATAGTCAACTATCATGGCCAAAAATTCGGCACCGTCTCGCGCCCCGACCTCGTCGGAGCCGCCCGCGAAGCCGGAGACGCCGGATTCGACGTGCTTGTCGCCTGCGCCTTCAACTACGACGCGCACTCCTCCGAATTCAACAAACTCGGCAGAATCCCCGTCC
>CAIUQW010000177.1 GCA_903901395.1 uncultured Chlorobiales bacterium
AAAGTGGATAGCAAGAAACTGACGAGCCGCCGCCTGGGCCTCGGCCTGCGCTATGCGCTCGAAACGAGGAGCAAAGAGCTGACCTTCCGCCCCGAAGTTTCCGCCACCTGGTTCAACGACTCTGGCGACAGAAACAAGGCGGTCGTCGCGTCCTATGCTGGCGGCGGCTCATCGTTCGCGACTCCGGTTGTCGGGCTTGAAAAACACTCCTGCACCGTTGGAGCCGGACTGAGCGTTCTCACGGACAACAACTCAGGCGTGGCGCTGAACTATGACTACACGGCAGCCTCAGGCACCTGGACGCACGACGTTCAGCTTGTTGGCCGTATCTCGTTCTGATCCCGCATCCTGAATCTCTGCCAACGAGGCTGTCCCGGTAGCAAAGCCGGGACAGCCTCGTTGCATTTGACCCAATCTTGTTCGCCTGAGTGCTCTTTTCGAGATAAAAAGCGAGAGTTTATCCCGCCATTTTGCTGTGTTGCGGGCCATCGCTGCAATCCGCTTGTGTGAAGAACAGCCAGGCGTACCATGTCCGCAATCGTAAAAGCCCTGACGCGCTATCTCACAGACCGGAGCACGAGGTTAGCGCCTGACGTAAATTTCCCGACGATGATCTGCCCGCCATCTCCGGTCACTCTCGCTTCCGAAAATGTGCCGTCAGGCTCGACCTTCGTGATTTCAAGCTGGCCGATCTCCCTCTGGTGCGGCACGCTCACGCCATCGACATGCAGCATGGTGGTCTCGATAACCGTCAGCTTGTCGCCATTGCTGAACCCAAACTCCGAACCCATGGTCGTCAGGAACATTTCCTGCTCACGCGAGGCATCGATCACCTCTACAATCTTGCCCTCGACGGGAAATGCCTCCGCGATGGCGTCCTTGATGCGACGCTCGACATTGTTCAGCGCCTTGAAAACCGCCTTGGACGGCGTATCCTGATAGAGACTCAACACGCTGAGAATACTGCCTCCCATTTCCGTGCCACCACGAACATCTTTCGAAAGCACAAGAACTCCCGTGGAGAGGTCATACATCCATATCTGAAGTTCGACATCACCATCATACCCGAGAAATTTTCCCTTGCTGTCGTATTTCGGAGTGACGGAGACATTCTGCACTTCACCCGAACAATAGATATCCACCTTCCCGGCAGCGCCAGGTTTGGCTTTGGCCGACTTCGTTTTTTTGCCGAGCATCCGGATCTGCTTTTCCTGCTGGAGCTGGAGGACGGCGGCTCTGTCAAGCAGGGTAAATCGTTTCAGCTCCGCAAAAGCGTTAACGATCTTTTCCGTCGCCGTTCTGGCGAACTCCCTGGCCTCCCTGCCGTGCACGACGCTGTTTTGCCTTATTGAAAATTCAGCGACGGCGACACGTCTTTTGGTCATCAGATCAGAGCTTGCGGCAAAAGAGCGCACACTTGAACTCAAGATGATGACCATTGCAAGAACGCAGGACAGATACTTTTTCATTTAAACCTCCTGATTTGATGAATAATGGCATCCGGAAATCCGGCTTCTGCGCCCGAAGCAATCCGAAACCTGTGGCTTACTCCTGAAAATGGCAGCATTTAGACCGCAATTTACATCGCATATATTCTTTTTCCCTCTTTTTTCTTTTTTGCATCTTTAATTAATCATTGTATATTTACACTGTAAATTAAAAACATCATCATGGCACGACCGAGAAAAAAAGAGCAGCTGGAGAATCTGGCGGAAGTCATCAAAGAGGCTGCGTGGCGGCAGATCGGGGAGTCAGGCGCTTCGTCGCTCTCGCTTCGCGGCATCGCTCGCGAGCTTGGCATTACCGCCCCGGCGATCTATAACTATTTCCCCGACCGCGATGCGCTCGTAACTGCTCTCATCAGCGACGCTTACGCCTCTTTCGGCGACCGGCAGATCGACGCGATGAACTCGATTCCCGGCCCCGGCAGAGAGCTCGACCGAATGCGGGCGACCGGCCTCGCCTACCGGGCGTGGGCGCTCGATCATCCGCATCGCTACATGCTCATCTTCGGCAATCCTGTGCCGGGGTACGTGCCGCCCATGCAGGAGCTGATGCCGGTCATGATGCGCTCGATCAGCGCACTCACGGGCGTCATCGGCGAGCTGTACGCGCTCGGTATGATCGACCCTCAAGGCATTCCGCTGCCGCAGGTTGCAAACTCGCAGGGATGCTGCGACACGATGGCCGGGGGTGGCAGCGACAAACTGACCGCGCTCTCCATCGCGCTGCTCATCTGGAGCCGCGTGCATGGCCTCGTGTCGCTTGAAATCACCGGCAAGCTGCCAGCCTTCGCCAACGACGGCGCGGCGCTCTACGAATTCGAGCTGGACGCCATCGCCCGGCAGTTCATCCGCGTGCCGCAAGCCGCGCCGGATCCGGCTCCATAACAAACATCTGGGAGACAAACATGAAAAAAATCATGCTCGCGGGACTGGCTGGCGGCGGCGCGATGAACCTCGCCATGCTGCTCACCTTCCGCACCATCGGCTTCGGCTGGGACGCCAAGGGCATTCTGCTCACCTCGCCAATCCAGAGCCACAAGCTCATCGCCGTCTGGACGGAGATCGAGCCGCTGCCGCTGGTGGTCAACACGCCGCTGCCCATCATCGCCGGAATGCTGCTTTTTGGCCTCATGCACGCATACATCTACAGCCTCGTCTCGTCAAGCTGGCCGCAGGGCGTCGCACCGCGAGCAGTGAGGATGTCGGGGCTGATCTTCTTCATGACCTATCTCTTCTGGGAGTTTTTCACCCCGTTCAACCAGTTCGGCGAACCGTTGCCCCTCATCGCCCTCGAACTGGTTTTCTGGGCGGTCATCGCCATTGCTGAAGGCATCACAATAACATCGATCATGGAAAAGGAGAACCTATGAAAGCGCTCATTCTCGACGGATCGCCCGCGGGCGACTCCACCGGCGGCAGGATTGCGGCCATCCTCGAAAAGCATTTCGCCGCGAAAGGTTACGAAGCGGAGCATGTGGTGCTGCGCGACAAAACGCTCGGCCACTGCCGGGGCTGCTTCCAGTGCTGGTTCAAAACGCCCGGCGTCTGCATAATCGACGACGACAACCGCGAGCTGTCGCGAAAGTTCATCCAGAGCGACCTGACGATCTTCCTGACGCCGGTTGCCTTCGGGGCCTATTCGCCCGAGATGAAGGCGATGCTCGACCATCTCATCGCCAACATCTCGCCCTTTTTCACGACCATCGACGGCGAAACGCACCACCGGATGCGCTACGACCGCTACCCGGACGTCATGATCGCCGGATGGATCGACCAGCCCGACCAGACGCAGGAGGCGCTCTTCAGCCACCTCGCCTGGCGCAACACGATCAACTTCAATGGCGAACGCCGCGCCTGGGGCATCGTGGATCATCACGCGGATGACGCGGCGCTGAAAGCGCAGCTCGAAACGCTCGCTCGGAAGCTCGACAGCCCGGCAAGCCATCGGCAGGGAACGCTCCCGCGTATCGCCGCTGAAGCAAGCGCCACGCCGCCGCGCAAGGTCACGCTGCTCGTCGGAAGCCCGCGCATGGCGAAAAGCTCGTCGGCAGCGCTGGGCGGCTATCTGCTCGACCAGCTTGCGGGGCTTGGTCTTGCGACGGAAACTCACCAGATTTATCACGCCTTGCATGACGAGCGGAAACGCAGCGCGATGCTCGACGCCATCGACCGCGCTGATCTCTGCATCCTCGCCTTTCCGCTCTACGTTGACAGCCTCCCCGCGCCGGTGCTCACGCTGATGCGGACAATTCACGAACGCCGCGCCGGAAAGTCGCCGAAGGGAGCCTTCGCGGCCATCGCGAACTGCGGCTTCATCGAATCGTCGCAGAACGAAAGCTCCCTCGGCTCCTGCGCGACGTTCGCGAAGGCCGCCGGATTCCGCTGGATGGGCAGCATCACCATCGGCGGCGGCGAAGGGCTGGTGCACGGCAGGCCGCTGGCCGAGCTTGGCGGCCCGGTGACGCCGTACAAAAAAGCGCTCGACCTCGTCGCCGTAGCCCTCGCTGCCGGAGAACCCGTGCCCGAAAAGGCGCGCCAGCAGCTCGCCAAGCCCTTCATCCCGGGATGGATCTATCGCTTCGTCGGATCGATGGACTGGAAAAAGCAGGCTCGCAAAAACGGCATCATCGACAAGATCGACGCCCGGCCCTATCAGCGCGTGGCGGGATAACGTCCGACGAATGATACACCTGCGGGCCTCAATGGACGAAGCTCGCAGGTGTTTTCTTTATTCTGGGAATGGGATTACATCGATTCCGGCGCGGAGATGCCGAGAATCTTGAAGCCGTTCTGCAACACCTGGCGGACGCAGAGCGAGAGCACGAGGCGCGCGTCGCGGATTTCGGCGTCGGCTTTCAGGATCGGGCACTCCTGGTAGAATTTGTGGTAGCGCTCGGCGACCGTGTGCAGGTACTCCACCATCTTCTGCGGTTCGAGCTGGCGCAGGCTTGACTGGATGACATCCGGGAAGTCGAGTAGCGCCGAGGCGAGGTCGATCTCTGCTTCGCTCGAAAGCAGCGGCAAGCCTGCGCCGGTGGCGGCGTTCTCGTCGAAGCCGACCTCTTTTTCGGCCATGCGCACGAGGCTGCAAATCCTCGCGTGGGCGTATTGCAGGTAGAAAACCGGATTGTCTTTCGACTGCTTCTTGGCCAGCTCGACATCGAAGTTCAGGTGCGAATCCTTGCTGCGCATGATGAAGAAGAGGCGCGTGGCGTCCGCGCCCACGTCGTCGATGAGGTCGTCGAGCAGGTCGGCGTTGCCTT
>CAIUQW010000178.1 GCA_903901395.1 uncultured Chlorobiales bacterium
CAGGGCGGATTGGGAAAAATGTATCAGTTGTTCGGGGCTGATATGGATAAGTTGATAGAAGAAATGAATGAGGAGTTAGTGGCATGAGTCCTTTGGGAAGCCCCCCTGGCCCCCCTTTTTCTAAGGGAGGGGGATGTAGTACCTCCTCTATCCGAGGGGGGGATGTAGTACCTGTCTCCTACCTTCCTCCTTTAAAAAAGGATGGGATGCAGCTACTTTCCTCTACCTTCCCCCTTTAAAAAAGGGGGAGCGAGGGGGATTCAGGAAGAATGAGAGGAAATGATGAAGGTAGAATGTAAAAAGGCGAATGATGGAAGCGTACAACAAAAAGCTCAAGGAGCCATCACGAAAATTGCGCTGCGAAATGACCGATGCAGAGCAGCATCTCTGGTCACTGCTGCGTCGAAAGCAGATACATGGCGTGCAGTTCAACCGGCAGAAACCAATTCTTAACTACATTGTTGATTTCTACTGTGCACAAGCAAAGTTGGTGATTGAACTGGACGGCAGTCAACATTATGAACCCGAACATCGAGAGAAAGACCAGGTTCGGGATCAGACATTGGCGGAATTGGGGTTGCTTGTGCTGCGATACGACAACCGGCAAGTGCTGTTGGAGACGGAGGCGGTCGTTGAGGATATTTATACGAAAGTGGGAGAGCGTTTGGGAAGCCCCCCCGGCCTCCCTTTTTCTAAGGGGGGAATGTAAGATGTGGCGGTTCAAGGTCGGCGCTGTGTTCGAAATCCCCCCTGCCCCCCTTTTTCTAAGGGGGGGAATGTCGCCCCCATCTTCAACCCTCCCCCTTTGAAAAAGGGGGATTGAGGGGGATTAAAAGGGTTCGAGGGGGATTTTAATTGAGGAAATAAATGAGGAGTTAGTGACGTAATATGAAGGCTCTGGATAATATTTCTCTCTGGGATTTACCAAGTCATTGGGAAAAAGCATTTCTATCTGATCTTGGTGCAGGAGAAAATGCAATCGTAGATGGGCCGTTCGGCTCAAATTTAAAAACCTCCGACTACATTGAAAACAATGTTAACGGTATCCCAGTTCTTACTACAAAAAATCTTGCGGGCGACTATTCAGATTCAAGTGTCAGATATATTTCTATTGCGAAATATGAGCAGTTAAAAAGAAGCAAGGTCGAACCTGGCGATATTTTAGTTGCAAAAATTGGCTCAATTGGGAAAACAGGAATATACCCTAAAAACCAAAAGACAGCGATCATTCCAGCCAACCTACTCAAGTATACCGTAAATAAAAAGGTATGTTTTGGTTATGTATACAACTACTTAAACTATTCCGGATTTCAAAAATTCATACAAGGAATCTCAACTGCTACTGCTCAACCAGCATTTAACGTTACGAAATTCAGGGCATTACCTATTCCGATTCCTCCTCTCAACGAACAACATCGCATCGTAGCAAAAATCGAAGAACTCTTCTCCGAGCTGGATAAGGGCATCGAAAGTCTGAAGACTGCGCGTGACCAGCTCAAAGTGTACCGTCAAGCTCTGCTGAAACACGCCTTTGAAGGCAAACTCACCGAGCAGTGGCGCAAAGAAAACGCTGACAAGCTCGAAACCGCAGAGCAGCTTTTGGAGCGCATCAAGCACGAACGAGAAGTCCGCTACCAGCAGCAACTCGAAGAGTGGAAAGTCGCGATTGAGAAATGGGAAGCGGATGGAAAGGTTGGGAAAAGACCGAGTAAACCGCAAAGTCCTCCTGATGTTCAAGCAAAGAACATAGACAAATCAAATACACCTGACGGTTGGGCCTTCATCAAGGCATTGTATATTTCAGATTTTATCACAAAAGGCACTACCCCAGAAAAAAGTGAACTTTTTGATGGTAAGGGTGATGTTCCTTTTATAAAAGTTTACAATCTGACAAGGAGTGGTAAGTTAGATTTTTCAATTGATCCAACATTTGTCTCAAATTCCATTCACAATGGATTCTTAAGTCGCTCAAAGTGTAGGCCTGGCGATATTTTGATGAATATAGTTGGCCCGCCACTCGGAAAAGTTTCAGTTGTTCCGAATACCTATCCAGAGTGGAACATAAACCAAGCAATAGTGAGATATCGAACTAATATTATAGAAGGAAATTATTTATCTAACTATCTTTTGTCTGATGGCACAATCCGTTCCATCATGAAAAAATCAAAAGCAACGGCAGGTCAATTTAATTTAACTTTGGAAACATGCAGAGATATAATATTGCCTGTATGCTCAATATCTGAACAAAAAGAGATAAACTCATTACTTGATGAACGATTTTCTGTAATTGATCAGCTTGAGTCAGATATTGATGACAACTTGTCAAAATCCGAAGCCCTCCGCCAATCCATTCTGAAAAAAGCCTTTTCCGGCCAGTTGGTGCCGCAAGACCCGAATGATGAACCGGCATCCGTCTTGCTGGAGCGTATCGCCAGAGAAAAGGCGGAAGCTGCGGCAACGCCGAAAAAGAGCAGAGCAGCTAAAGCTGCGCAGAACGTATAACTATTTAGAAAAAAACAAGATGACCGCCGATACCATTATTTCCAAAGTCTGGAGTTTCTGTACCACCCTTCGCGATGACGGCGTCGGGTATGGTGACTACCTTGAGCAGTTGACCTACCTCATCTTCCTGAAAATGGCCGATGAATACAGCAAGCCACCCTATAACCGGGAAATCGACATCCCCGCAGAGTACAACTGGAAAAGCCTCTGCACCCCAAAAGGCGCGGCGCTGGAAACCCATTACATGACCCTTCTGCGCAAACTCGCCAACAGAAAAGGAATGCTCGGGCAGATATTCACCAAGTCGCAGAACAAGATTCAGGACCCGGCCAAGCTCTCGCGCCTGATCGCGATGGTGGACGACACCAACTGGGTCGTGCTCGATGCCGACACCAAAGGCACCATCTACGAAGGGCTGCTCGAAAAGAACGCCGAAGACACCAAGTCCGGCGCGGGCCAGTACTTCACCCCTCGCGCGCTCATCAAGGCAATGGTAACCTGTATGCGCCCGGAACCGCACAAGACCATTGCCGATCCGGCCTGCGGCACCGGCGGTTTCTTCCTCGCCGCGTACGACTATCTGACGAATACCGATAACTACAGCCTCGATAAAAATCAGAAATTCTTCCTCAAGCATCTGACCTTCAGCGGCAACGAAATCGTCTCCAGCACCCGCCGCATGTGCCTGATGAACATGTTCCTGCACAACATCGGCGAGATCGACGGCGAAAGCACCGTCAGCTCCACCGACGCCCTGATCGCACCACCGCCGGAAACGGTGGACTTGGTGCTCGCCAATCCGCCCTTCGGCAAAAAAAGCAGCATGACCTTCACCAACGAGGAGGGCGAACAGGAGAAAGACGATCTCACCTACAACCGTCAGGACTTCTGGGCCACGACCTCCAACAAGCAGGTCAACTTCGTGCAGCACATCCGCACCATGCTGAAATCGACAGGCCGCGCCGCCGTCGTCGTACCCGACAACGTCCTCTTTGAAGGCGGAGCGGGTGAAACCGTCCGGAAAAAGCTGATGGAGACCACCGAGCTGCACACCATTCTGCGGCTCCCGACCGGCATCTTCTACGCCAACGGAGTCAAGGCAAACGTCCTCTTCTTCGACAACCACCCGGCGCAGAAAGAGCCGTGGACAAAAGAGGTGTGGATTTACGATTACCGCACCAACATCCATCACACCCTCAAGAAAAAGCCGTTGCGCTTCGAGGATCTTCAGGAGTTCATCGAATGCTACAATCCCAAAAACCGCCTCGACCGTAAAGAGAGCTGGAGCGCCGAAACCAGCCCGGAAGGCCGCTGGCGCAAATACAGCTACAATGAAATCATCGCCAGAGACAAAACCAGCCTCGATATCTTCTGGCTGAAAGACAAATCCCTCGCCGACCTCGACAACCTGCCCGACCCCGAAGAGCTGGCGGCAGAGATCATCGAAAACATCGAAGCCGGCCTGAACAGCTTCCGCCAAATCGCCGCCACTCTCGGGGCGAACGAGGAATGATGGGCAAAGCAAACGACAACACAACACCGACGCGCTTATGACCTCGCCATCATCGAACATCCCGCTCCACCTCGCCACCATCGGCGATCCGGCGCTGCCGAAGATCGTGTTTCTGCACGGCTTTCTCGGCTCGGGAAGCGACTGGCTGCCGTTTGCTCGGAAGTTGGATGGACGCTATTGCAACATCCTCGTCGATCTGCCGGGGCATGGCGAGGCGGGAATTCCGGCGGATGGCGAAGCGGAGGGATTTTTCATGCGCACGGTCGAGGCGCTGGCGGGCGAGATTCGGCGGCTGAGCACGGAACCGTGCGTGCTCGTGGGCTATTCGATGGGAGGGCGGATCGGGCTGGCGCTGGCGTTGCGGCATCCCGAGCTGTTCTCGAAGGCAGTGATCGTCTCGTCTTCGCCGGGATTGCGGACGGAAGAGGAGCGGGCGGCGCGGCGGAAAAGCGACGAGGGAATCGCCCGCAAGATCGAGAGGAATTTCGAGGGTTTCATCGAGTTCTGGTACGACCAGCCGCTCTTCGCGACCTTGAAAAGTCACGCACTTTTCCGCGAGGTCGAGGTGCAACGCAAGCAAGGCTCGCCGGAACATCTCGCCCGTGCGTTGCGCCGGCTCGGCACGGGCAACCAGCCGTCGTTCTGGAACGAGCTGCCGGAATGCCGCGTTCCGATACTCTTCTTCATCGGCGAAAAAGATACAAAGTACGTGGAGATCGGCCATCGAATGGCGGAAATCTGTCCCGAATCGCGACTCGAATTCTTCGCCAAATGCGGCCATACGCTGCATATCGAAGAGCCGGAGCGTTTTCTGGCGAGCGTGGAACGGTTTATAGGGAATGCGAAAAAATAGTATCAGTGCCGCTTACCAGTGAAGCGGCTTTCTGATAATCTGTTTGTTGTCGATTGTTCGAAATATCTCAATTCAACCTTTTCAGGAGCGCCCTTTATGGTAAATCAATCAGACGCAATAGACCTATTTACTTTTCAATACAGACATCAAATACATTATATAAAGCGTCCTGTCTTTTACCATCTTTGCTGTAAGCTTATCAATATCACCTTCTCTGATCAATACATACATCGTCCCGTCATTGCTCTCTTTTATTAATAATCTCTCCATTTCAATATTTTTATCTCTCATCACAATCCATTGCTTCTGAGCTTCTCTCAGTACGCCTCTCTCTGAATCATTTAACATTGAATACAGCTTTTTATACTGTATGTTAAGTTCTCTGTCCCAAATTGCAGACTCGATTAAGCAATAAATACCTCCCGTCCCGCCTCCAGAATTATCCAGACATTTCTGGATATATTCATTATAGTTTTTCTCAAAATTCTCAACTGTGCCAAACTCATCCAACGTATGCTGATAAGCAATATTATCAGCACCATGCACGCAGTTATACTGACAAAAATTGAACTCGATAAGTACAAGCGTCAACATCAAAAGCCTTTTGTATAATGAAAGAAATCTGATAACCTTATATAGCCTCAACCCATAAATGCCAGCCATTATCTCTCCTTTTTTTATGATCAGACTTCATCGTTCACTGCTCTGTTGCAGGGGTTTATAATAGTGTGCCTCAATTATTTTATTTTATTTATGTCTCGAATAAAATATTCTTTGAATAAAACAAAATGATCTCCCTCATCGATATGCACCCTTACTTTTGCACAATAACAATCTTTTTGTTTCAACAAAGTTACCGATCCCGGCAAAAAAGAAAATCGTGTATCATTACTCATTTTAGCAGCGTCTTTCTTGAATTCCCGACTTTTAACAAACAACTCGATAATCCTGTCATCACTTAAACGTCCATTATTTTTTGCAAAGCAATCATTGATGCCAACCAGCAAAAACAGATGAAAACAGCACGCTATCACCAACAAAAAAGATCGACTTGACTTGTGTTCGCCACATACGCGACGCGAAAAGTCGCGCCCCTTATCACATGCTTGCAGAGAGTGATTTTGGATGCGATTGTTCTGGGTGTTGCCGGGCATCTTCATATCCGTAAATCTGAACAGGGTTTCGGGGAAAGTTTCAGATAATGAACTGACAGCATCCCTTACGGAAGCACCGAATGATTCGTTATGTCTCCGAAAGAATAAACCGGATGCTATCACTGTTTAATGAAAGATTTTTAGCTGGGAATTCCTGGTCACATGGTTCAGTTCTATAATAATTCAATCTGCATCAGAAATTATATCGGTTTTTTTATGAAATGTACATAAAACTCGAAAAGTTGCATAGTATTTCTTCGACGTTGCCTGATAATGCTACGCCGGAGAAACGTCTGGAGCGGTTAGTCGCTCAGTAGTAATCGTCTTCTCGCTGATGCCTCGCCGCGAGAATCGTGACGCTGTCGGCACTGTCGATTTCGTACAGCAGGACATAGCCCGATTGACTGAAGGGAATCAGCAGTTCGCGAATCAAGGGATTGTCCACAACTGCTTTCCGGCAACTGAACGGAAACTCGCGCAGAAACTCTATCCCTATTCTCACCGCCGTCAGCGCCTGTTCGGCGGCGTGCGTATCCTCCTGCAAAAGAAAGGTGTAGAGGCGGACAAGATCATCCTCGGCTTCGCGTGTAGAGCGGACATGGAAGCTCATGCCGGTTTCGCTTTGGCGTCGTTCAGCATCAGTTGAAGCCTGTCGAGCACCGCTCCGGCATCGACGTACTCACCTGTCTCGATGGCGCGATCCCGCGAGGCGAGTCCGCGAGCGATAAACTCCTTCTGGCTGAGGCGACGTTCGATGTTTGTTCTCAGCGACTCCTCGATGAATGACGAGAGCGTCTCGCCTTCACGCAAGACTCCTTCCGCCGCCTTGCGAAGCTCCGGCTCGACCCGCAGCGACGGCAGCGATGCACTTTTCATATTGGCGTTGGTTAGGTGGTGATGCGTTGCATTTGCAATGCAAATTATCATTTTCCGGACGATCATCCAACCGTCAAAGGGCGCACGCCATGCGCCCCTGCAATTCATCCATCCTGCGTTTCTCGTAACTGAATGGGGATTGTTTATATTTGAACTCTTTTTTCCGCCATCAGGTCAAACAGATTTTTATCAACTACCATCGAGACTTCAGATATGAGCACCGTCAACTGGATTGCAGCCGGAGAGTTTTCCGACATTCTTTACCACAAGGCCGAGGGGATCGCCAAGATCACCATCAACCGACCGGAGCGGCGCAATGCGTTTCGCCCGCAGACGGTGGATCAGATGATCGATGCGCTTCAGGATGCGCGGAACGACAGCCAGATTGGCGTCATCATTCTGACCGGCCAGGGCGACCTCGCCTTCTGCTCCGGCGGCGACCAGAAGATTCGCGGCAATGCCGGATACGCCGACGAGAAAGGCGTCAACAAGCTCAACGTGCTCGACTTTCAGCGCGACATTCGCACCTGCCCGAAGCCGCTCATCGCGATGGTGGCGGGTTACGCCATCGGCGGCGGCCACGTGCTGCACATGCTCTGCGATTTGACGATTGCTGCCGAGAACGCCCGCTTCGGCCAGACCGGCCCGAAGGTCGGTTCGTTCGACGGCGGCTGGGGCGCGAGCTATATGGCCCGTCTGGTCGGTCAGAAGAAGGCCCGCGAAATATGGTACCTCTGCCGCCAGTACAACGCGCAGGAGGCGCTCGACATGGGCCTCGTCAACACCGTCGTGCCGCTTGAAAGGCTCGAAGAGGAGACCGTGCAGTGGTGCCGCGAAATTCTCGCCAACTCGCCGCTCGCGATCCGCTGCCTGAAGGCCGCGCTGAACGCCGACTGCGACGGCCAGGCCGGTTTGCAGGAGCTTGCGGGCAACGCCACACTGCTCTACTACATGAGCGAGGAGGGGCAGGAGGGGCGCAACGCCTTCGTCGAGAAGCGTAAACCCGATTTCAGCAAGTTCCCGAAACATCCGTGAAGCCGCTTCATGCCGACATCTGCCGGTATGAAATGGATTTCACCGCGCCGGTCACCGTCCGCGGAGTGCTCCTCGCCAAACGCGAGGGGTTGCTCCTGCGGCTGAGATTCGGTGAGCAGCTCGCTTTCGGCGAAGTTGCTCCTCTGCCCGGCCTGCACGCCGAAACTCTCGACGAGGCCGCGCAAGCCCTCGCCACCTTCATTCCCGAACTTTCACGCCTCGAACGGAACTCGTCCGCCGACTGGCTTTGGCTGATCGGCGACGCGACGTTGCCGCCGTCGGTGGCGACCGGCATCGAAATGGCGCTCATCAACCTCGAAGCGGTCGCGACCGGCTCGCTTCCGTCGTTTCCCGGCTCGTTCCCGCCAGCATCGAAAATTCCCGTCAACGCGCTGCTTGCCGGAGAGCCGAAATCCGCGCTCGACCGCGCCGCGCAACGCTACGCCGAGGGATTTCGCGCCTTCAAGCTGAAAGTGCGCAAAGGAGAACTCGACGAGGCCGTCGCGAGCATCCACGCATTTCACGAAGCGTTTGGCGGAAAAGCGGAGCTGCGGCTCGACGCGAACCAGTCGCTCGAACTCAAGGAGGCGGTCGTGTTCGGCAAAGCCCTGCCGCCGGGCTGCATCGCTTACATCGAGGAGCCGCTGAGGGACGCGGCGCTGATTCCTGAGTTTCACGCCGCCACCGGCCTGCCGTCGGCGCTCGACGAGTCGCTCTGGCAGCGCCCGGAGCTGCTCGGCGAAATCGGCTCCGCGCCGCTCGGAGCGCTCGTCATCAAGCCGAACTGCATCGGCGGCATCCGGAAATCGCTCGACCTCGCGGCAAAAGCGGGCCAAATGGGTTTGCAGGCGGTCTTCAGCTCGGCCTTCGAGAGCAGCGTCAGCCTCGGCATGTACGCGCTGATGGCCGCCGTATCGTCGCCAGCGCCGGCGGCATCGGGCCTCGACACGGCGAGCTTCCTCGCCAGCGACCTCACCGAAACGCCCTTCGCCGCGCCGGAGGGCTTCGCCGATCCCGCCGCCGCGTGGCGCGACAGCCTCTGCGTCAGACCCGAAATGATCCAAATCGTCGAGTCATGGACATTGTAGCCCGAGCCGCGCAGAGTTTCGGCGACCAACCCGCGCTCATCACCGTCCAGCGAACCTGGACGTTTGTCGATCTCGACGCCGACACCGCGCGAATCGCCGCCGCATTCGAGGCGAGCGGCGTCCGGCGCGGCGAGATCGTGGCGCTTGTCGCGCCGAACAGCGCGGCGCTGATGCTCGCGCTGATGGCGCTCATGCGCATGGGTGCGGTCGCCGCGCCGGTGAACCACCGCTTTCCGGCAAGCCACATCGAGGGCGTGATCGCGCGGCTGAAGTCGAAGATGGCGCTGGACGAGCCGAAGCTCGAAGCCTTCGTCGCCGACGCGCTTTCGTGGACGGACGCAAGCTTCACCGCCTCAACGGAGATGCAGCGCCGGGTCTCGATCATCCACACCTCGGCCAGCTCCGGCATGCCGAAAGCGGCGATGCACTCATTCTCGAATCACTGGCACAGCGCGATGGGTTCTGCGGCGAATCTGCCCTTCGGGCCGGGCGACTGCTGGCTGCTTTCGCTGCCGCTCTACCACGTCGGCGGCTACTCGATGCTCTTCAAATGCCTGCTTGGTGGCGGCGCGCTTGCCGTGCCATCGCCGGAAGCTTCGCTCGCCGAATCGCTCGCGAGCTTACCGGTCACGCACCTCTCGCTGGTGCCGACGCAGCTCTACAGGATGCTCCGCGCCGACGGCGGCCCGGAGCGCTTGCGACGCCTCAAAGCCTTGCTTCTCGGTGGCAGCGCTGTTTCAGAACCGCTGCTTCGCGAAGCTATCCGCGAAAAAATTCCTCTCTACCTCACCTACGGCTCGACCGAAATGAGCACGCAGATCACAACCTCGCCAACGCCCGTCACCTCGGCACAGGGCGATAGCGGCGTCGTGCTGCCGTACCGGGAAGTCGCGATTGCAGCGGACGGCGAAATCCTCGTCAAAGGCGAGAGCCTCTTCATGGGCTATCTCGATGATGGAGCATTGCGTGAGGTGCGGGATGCGGCGGGCTGGTTCCACACCGGCGACATGGGCGAGCTGTCGGAAGATGGGCGATTGACGGTGCTCGGAAGGAAGGACAGCATGTTCATCTCGGGCGGCGAAAACATCCATCCCGAAGAGATCGAGAAAGCGCTCTGCTCAATAGAAGGTATCGAGGAGGCCGTGGTGGTTCCCGCGCCGGATGCCGAGTACGGCATGAGACCGGTGGCGTGGATCAAAGCCGGAAACAACGCGCCCGGCGATGCGGCAATCACCGCCAGCCTGAAAAGCTCGCTCGGGAGGCTCAAAACGCCGGTGGCGCTGCATCGCGTTCAGGAGTGGCGAACCATCCCCGGTTCAGCCAAAATCGACCGAAGCTGGTATCGCAAGCTGGGTAAGCATTAAATCCTATAGGACTTATACGACCTGTAAGTCCTACAGGCAAGAAAAAATCGAAGACAATTCTGCCAACCCTCACGATTTCCTCGCCTGCCGCTTCAGCACGAACACCGTCAGGCGACCGCCAAGTCCGGCGAAGGGGGCGTAAAACATTCCGGTCAATACCATGCTCATCGCAAGATCAAAGAGGGAAATATCTTTCTGTTCGGTCACGACCGCAAGCATCTGCTGGAAGGTTGGAGCCTCTTCAGGAGCCATGCGGCTCGCCCATGCAACCAGAAATTTGAGGCTTTCGAGCCCCGGAATGTAACCGAACGCGTCTCAAGCAGGTATGCAACGAGCACGGAAAGCACTCCGCCGACCAGACCGCTCATCGCTCCAAGCACGAACGCCTCGCCAGACTCCAGCCGTATCTGATGGTGCATGATGTAGTACCAGGCCGCCGCCGATCCTGAGGCGATGATACCAGCAAAAAACAGTGCGTTGATCAATGTCAGATAGGGCAGTGTCGTCGTCAGCACGAGCACCGCCGCGCCGAGAAGCAGCGCGGTCACTTTCGACGGACGCCCCGGTACAGTTTCGGCTCCCATCGTTCAGGCGGAAAAAAGATCGTTCAGAAAATCATCCATCGTGTAGAAGCCCGGCGACGCTGCGTGGCGCTGGACGAGCCATTCGGCGGCGCGAACCGCGCCCGAGGCGAATCCGGCGCGATTTTTGGCCGTGTGGGTCAGCTCGATGGTGTCGGACTCGGAGTCGATGATCGCCGAGTGGACGCCGAAGACCGAGCCGAGACGGATCGAGGCGACCTGCAACTCGTCGTTCTGCAACTTCCTGCCGTCTTCGAGTTCAGGCACGACGGCGCGTTTGCGCGGATTTGACCGCAGAATCTCCTCGGCGGCCTTGATCGCCGTGCCGCTCGGAAAGTCCGCCTTGCCGGTGTGGTGCTGCTCCGAGAGCGCGATGTCGAACTGCTCGAAGGGCGCGATCAGCCTCGCGGCCTCGCGGAGCGTGCGGAAGAAGATGTTGACGCCAAGCGAGTAGTTGGCGGAGTAGAAGAGGGACGCGCCTTCCGCGGCCACCATCTCGCGAACCTGCGGCATGGCGTCGTCCCAGCCGGTGGTGCCCACCACGACCGGCACGCCGGAAGCGACCAGCGCCGGATAGTTAGCGAGAAACGCGCTTCTGACGGTAAAGTCGATGATGACATCCGATCCGCTGAAAGCGGCGGCGTCGATGGTGTCGTTGACATCGAGCACGCGGTTGATGACGTGCGTTCCCGACGCGGCGACAACGTCGGCTATCTGACGGCCCATGCGGCCATTACCGACCAATGTGATATTCATGATCTCTGCTTGTTCTTGAAATTCTGGTTGTTGGTTCAGGCGCGTTCACTGGCCGATAAGGTCGAGGATGCGGTCGAGGTCTTCGCCTGAAAAATATTTGATGTGAATCTCGCCCTGTCCGCCCTTCTTTTCAACAAGGCTGACTTTGGTGGCGAGCCGCTCGCGGAGCTGGCTTTCGATCTGGCCAAGCTGGAATGCGCGCGGTTCGGGCGTCGCCTTCGGCTTGGGCTTGTCCTTGAACATATTGTTGACGAGCGCTTCGGTCTGGCGCACCGAAAGCTGATGCGATACGATCTGCCGCCACACCTTGATCTGGAGGTGCTCGCTTGGCAGGTTGATGAGCGCGCGGGCGTGGCCGGAGGAGATTTCGCGCGAACGGATGCTCTCCTGAATCTGGCGCGGAAGCTTCAGGAGACGCAGGAAATTGGCGACCGTGGAGCGGTTCTTGCCCACCTTCTGAGCCACTTCGTCCTGCGTGAGGTTGCACTTGGTGACGAGGCTGCGGAGGGCGAGCGCCACCTCGATGGCGTTGAGGTCTTCGCGCTGGATGTTCTCGATGAGCGCCATTTCGAGCTTGCTGGCGTCTTCGCGAGCCTCGATGACGTAGGCGGGAATGAATTTGAATCCGGCGGATTTGACCGCGCGAAGCCGTCGTTCGCCGCTGATGAGCAGGTAGCTGTCGCCATCGCGGCAGACCGTCACCGGCTGGATCACGCCATTTTCGATGATCGTGTTGCGCAGCTCTTCAAGCGCCTCCTCCTCGAAGGTCTGGCGCGGCTGGAATGGATTGACTCTGATTTGCTCGACCGGCAGGCTGCCAATCGCGCCCTCCGGCATCTTTTCTGTTTCCTCTGCTTTTTCGGCGGCTGCAAACCCCTCTTCGGAGATCAGTGCTTTCAGCCCCCTCCCCAGTGCTTTTTTCGACATATACTCTCGATTAACCGGCCACCTACTGCTGCCGAACTTTGAATTTCTTGATGTTGCCATCGCGCTCGAAAATCTCCTGCGCGAGATCGAGATAGTCCTTCGAACCAAGGCTCTGGGCGTCGTACAACAGCGCGGGCATTCCGTGGCTCGGAGCCTCCGAAAGCCTGACGTTCCTGCGGATGTAGGTCTTGTAGACCTTGTCCTTGAAAAACTTCTTGACCTCCTCGGCCACCTGCGTCGCCAGCCTGAGCCGGGCGTCGTACATCGTCACCAGCACGCCCTCGATTTCAAGCTTCGGATTCAGGTGCTTCCGCACGATGCTGATGGTGTTGAGCAGCTTGCCCAGCCCTTCGAGCGCGTAATACTCCGCCTGCACGGGAATGAGCACCGAATCGGCTGCGGTGAGCGAGTTGAGCGTGATGAGGCCGAGCGAGGGCGGGCAGTCGATGATGATGTAATCGTACTGGTCGCGCACCGCTTTGAGCGCCTTCTGCATGACGAACTCGCGCTCGCGCATGTTGACCAGCTCTACCTCCATGCCGACAAGATTGACGTTCGAGGGGAGGACGTCGAGATATTCGAGGCCGGAGGGCTTGATCGCGTCACGGATCTCCCCGCCGTTCAGCATCACGTTGTAGAAGGTGTTTTCGATCTCGTCGCCCGTTTCGAGACCGAAGCCCGAGGTGGCGTTGGCCTGCGGATCGATGTCGATCAGCAGCGTTTTGAACTCCGAAATCGCAATGGACGCAGCGATATTCACCGCGGTGGTGGTTTTACCTACCCCGCCCTTCTGGTTTGCAATAGCAATTACTCTACCCATGAACAGTAGCCAGCGTAATGAAAAATATTCGACCGGTCGATTTACTTCGGAGACATGAAGTATAGTATAATACTTGCATAA
>CAIUQW010000179.1 GCA_903901395.1 uncultured Chlorobiales bacterium
AGTCAATCAGAAAAACACCTGGACTTCAGTCCAATCTTTTGCACTTTGCCACCATGGACAAAGTGATTTGTCAGAAAAATCATCCATGTTCATGGAAAGGAGCGAAGCGAGGTGGCAATCCATGCGGTATCGGCGACGGCAGTAACGATGGATCGCCACGTCCCGACAGGTCGGGACTCGCGATGACGAATCCTTTTTTTATTCGAAGAGAGGAGTGGTTTGGTGAAATCAACAAACATTGGAAAGGAAAAATTATTCGTCTGTTTTATCTTGACACTCCACAACAACTCAACTCAGCCTTTTTTGAACCGGGAGCGCTTCGGTTGTCTCGAAGACTCCTGCCGCTACAGCAGCTTTACCGCTTCACTACTGCTGTTACTCCGGCCATTAAATATCGCAAAGAAATTACGGAGAGTGGTCTGTCATTCTGAATGAAGCAACGCGGAGTGAAGAATCCATCTTATTATAAAATAAAGAGTTCTGGATTCTTCGCTACGCTCGGAATGACATCAGGTGGTAGAGTCGCTGGACCCATTATCGATGCCTTCAGTTGCTGAAGTCCTATCGGCTTAACATTCGTCAGCGGAAGAGATGCAACACGTGTCGCATCAATCTTTTTCAAACACAACATCTGGACATTACCGCGAACGCCCGAAAGCATCAGCAAACTTTCGGGCGTTTCGATTTTTATGATGTTACGGATGTTCAGGCTTTGCCGTCATTATTCCGTCGATGTCATTAGAGTGGCGGCGGTGGATTGATGTGAAGGCTCGGCGGCGGCGGGTCGTACTGCTTCAGGTCGTTCGGATCGACGACGCCTTCCTTGCCGCTCAGATCGACCGGAGTGTCGGAATCGGTATCGAATCCCTGACTCGCGCCATACCTCGCGCCTTCGTCGGTTGGCTCCCTCGTCGCGGCTTCACTGTCTCTCGATGTATCAATCAATTGATCGTACGCGCCCGCATGCAGATTCGTTGGCGTGAGCGCTCCTGAAACTGCAAGGAGGAGCAGCATGCTGAATGCTTTTTTCATCACAGTGGATTTTTGGATTGTTTTTTGTACCGTTTATGAAAGAACAGTCCTTGAAATATAGAAGCTCTCTATTAATTTTAGAGGGTGTGTAGCTGTTTTTTTAACACTTTTCCAATCTGATGTGATCAATCAGTATCCGATTGCATCGTTTCAGACTCCTCCCCGGGTTCCATCGGACGGGTGCGGGGAGTGCCCACCGTGCAGTTCCGTGCTGATTGCGCCATCCAACCGGTCGCGTTTGAACATGAAGTACACCGTTCAAAGAGTTTTCAGCCTGATTTCGCTGCTGCTTCTTCTCGCCTCTTCTTATGATGCCGCTGCTGCCTGGTCTCCGGGGCCGCGCCAGCAGGGCGAGGTCATTCTCGACGAGGAGGTTGCCGGGCCGGGCGGATTCGTCATTCGTGTGGGAAGCAACGGATGCACCAGTAAAAACTCGTTCGAGGTGCTGGTGACGAAAAAGCCGGGCATCACTGCGCTCGCTCCGCACTACGAGCTGACGATTGTCCGCAAGGTTCCCGACGAGTGCAAAGCGATTGTCGAGGATGGAGTCGTCCTCGCCTATGATCTGAAGCGAGATCTCGGCATTTCAGGAAACTATACCTACGCCATCACCAATCCCGTGTCGTCCCCGCGTCCGTTCGCGGATACAAGCGAGTACTATCTGCCGAAAGTATTGAAAGATGCGGTGACGGATGTTTCCCTGCCTCGCGAGGTTCGACCGGAGCCATTCGAGAAGTTCACCGTCGCGCGGGATTTTTTCTCCTGCCTCCTGCCAGCAGGCTGGACGCGGAGTTACGATCCGGCGGGTGACGCCAAAGCCGGGATTTACCAGATTCAGCTCACCAAATCCGGGCTTGCCGGGCCGGAGGATGGCGAGAAATTTTACTTCCCGCATCCGCTCATTTACGTCGGCTATTACGCTCCTGGTAACAGCAAAAAGAAAACGTATGAAAGTTATCTCGCTGATTACGACCGGCTGATTCGCAAGAATGCGGGCAGCAAGAAATCGTCCTACAGCAAACCAGTGAAGACGACCATCGCCGGTAGGTCGGCGATCATCACCGATTACGAGGTGTGGCAGGAGGTTCCGCGCGGCCCGCTTTTCGCCACGAAATACTGGCTGAAGGCGCGGTTCGTGGTCGTCAAAGCCAGGCAGGGATTTTACGTGCTGGCGTTCAAGAGTCCGAAGGAGTTTTACGATCAGTGTCAGCCCGCGTTTCAGGCGG
>CAIUQW010000180.1 GCA_903901395.1 uncultured Chlorobiales bacterium
CGAGGTGTTCCGCTCCGGCATGAGCGCCAATATCGAGATCGTCGTGAACGAAAAAGATAATGTGCTCACTCTGCCCGTCGCCGCCGTCAAGAGCCAGAACGGCCACTCGTTCGTGCTCATGCGGGCGGCGGCTCCCGACTCCGTCCGGCGCGTTCCGGTACGACTCGGCTTGCAGGACGACAGCAACGTCGAGATTCAGAGCGGCCTGTCCGCCTCGGACGTGGTCGTCGTCAGAGATAAGGCGTTCGTGCTGCCGAAGGAGAACAATGGCGGCAGCAATCCTTTCCTGCCCTCCCCGCCGCGTGACAAGAAGAGGAGCCAATGATCGAAGTCGTTGACATCCGCCGCACCTACACCATCGGCGAGAGTCCGGTTCGCGCCCTCGACGGCGTGAGCCTCACCATCGACGAGGGCGAGTTCGTGGCGATCATGGGAGCTTCGGGGTCGGGCAAGTCCACGCTGATGCACATTCTCGGCCTGCTCGACGTGCCCGACAGCGGAACGTACCGGCTCATGGGCAAGGAGGTCGGCAAGCTGAACGATGACGAACTGGCGACGCTCCGCAACAACGTTGCCGGATTCGTCTTTCAGCAGTTCCACCTGCTCGGGCGGATGAGCACCATCGACAACGTGATGCTGCCCTGCATCTACAGCGACGAGCGGGGCGATTTCCGCGCGGACGCCATGAAGCGCCTCGAAATGGTCGGTCTCGGCCATCGGGCAGGTCATCGCCCGAACCAGATGTCCGGCGGCGAGCAGCAGCGGGTGGCCATTGCCAGAGCGCTCATCCGCGATCCGATGCTCATCTTCGCCGACGAGCCGACCGGCAACCTCGACACGAAGAATTCGCACGAAATCATGCGAATTCTCACCGAGCTGCACCGGCAGGGCAAGACGATCATCATGGTGACGCACGAGCATGACATCGCCGAATACGCCGGGCGCGTCATTACGATGAAGGACGGCAAGATCATCGACGACCGGAAAAAGGAGGGGATGGAGTTCCGGCCCGGCGCAAAACCGGACGGGATGAAGGTCGAGCACCAGCCGCTCTTCAAGCCTTCGCGGATGCTCGGCTTCATGAAGCAGGCGTTTCGCTCGATCACCTCCAACAAGATCAGGACGCTGCTCTCGGTGCTCGGCATCCTCGTCGGCGTCGCCTCGGTGATCGCCATGATGGCGCTCGGCACGGGGGCGAAGGCGTCGATGGAGGCACGGCTCAAATCGATGGGCTCGAACCTGCTCTCCATCCGGGGCGGTTCAGCCCGGATCATGGGAGCCGCGCAAGGCTCCGGAACCTTCACCCGCTTCACCGCGCAGGACGCCGACGCGATCCGTGAACTCGCGCCGCTGGTCAATTACGTCGCTGGAGATGTGACCGGGCCAGCGCAGATGGTTTATCTTGATAAAAACACCAGCAGCACTGTTGAGGGGGTGGACTACGATTACGCCAGCATGAGGGATGCGACGCCCGCCATCGGGCGCTGGTTCACCCGGCAGGAGATTCAGTCGCGCCGCAAAGTGGCCATTATCGGCACGACGGTGGCTTCCGAACTGTTCGGCAACGAGGATCCGGTAGGTAAAACCATCAAGATCAACCGCATCAACTTCACGATTATCGGCGTCGCTCCGCCCAAAGGGTTCGCCGGGCATCGCGACCAGGACGACGTGGCGCTCGTGCCGGTGACGACCGCGATGTACCGCGTGCTTGGCAAGGAGTATTTCGACAGCATCTACGTCGAGGTGTCGAGCGCGGAGAACATCGAACCGGCCAAGCAGGCGATTGACGCGCTTATCCGCAAGCGCCACAAGATTCAGCCCGATGATAACGACTCGTTCAACATCCGCGACATGACCGAGTTCCAGCAGATGCTCAGCGCCACGACCCAGACCATGAGCATGCTGCTCGGCTCCATCGCGGCGATTTCGCTGGTGGTGGGCGGCATCGGCATCATGAACATCATGCTGGTCTCGGTGACGGAGCGCACCAAGGAGATCGGCCTGCGCAAAGCCATCGGCGCGCGGAAGGGCGACATCATGCTTCAATTCCTGATTGAATCGGTCGGCATGACGCTCAGCGGCGGCCTCATCGGCATCGTGGTTGGCGTCGGCGTCTCGGTGATGCTCTCGACTTTTGCGGGATGGGCGGTCAAAACCTCGATGTTCTCGGTGGTGCTGGCGACAGGCTTTTCAGTGCTGATCGGCCTCTTTTTCGGCCTCTGGCCCGCCCGGAAAGCCGCCACGCTCAAGCCGGTCGAAGCGCTGCGCTTCGAATGAGCGCTGCCAGGTCGAGCCGAAATTTTTTTTCAAAAAAAATAAAAATGAGCGCAAGGAAAAAAAATCGTCGTCGTCATACAAATTGAAAGGGATAAGTTGAACGGGATAGTCAGTTGTTGTGTTCCATGTTATCAGGTGTGAGAGTTACGTGTTGTTTCTTGTGGGTTGATTGACAGCAACGTTCCGGCTCTTCTTCGCTACGTTATGGTATGATTGATGATGATACGCGAGGATGAGGAGAACAGCTTCAAGGATGAATCGCGGAGAGAGACGGGTTGTTGCTGATAAAGCAGGGCGAAAGGCTGGTTGATCCTTTCGCCCTGCTTTTTTTATGTCCGTCCGTAACTGTGCTCCTCGCAAGGCGAAAGAGATTGGAAACGCGAAAAGCCCGCATTCACGATCTACGGTGAATGCGGGCTTTTTCGATTCCCGATGTCCGGCGATTTATGCCGTGGCGAGCGCTTTCTGCACCTTTTCGGCGGCGTCCCTCAGACCCTTGGCCGAGATGAGGTTGAGGCCCGATTCGTCGAGCATCTTCTGCGCGGCTTCGGCGTTGGTGCCTTCGAGGCGGACGATCACCGGCACCGTCAGGCCGATGTTCTTGGCTGCCTCGATGACGCCTCCGGCCACGCGGTCGCAGCGGACGATGCCGCCGAAGATGTTGACCAGAATCGCCTTGACGTTCTTGTCGCCGAGGATGA
>CAIUQW010000181.1 GCA_903901395.1 uncultured Chlorobiales bacterium
CTCCATATTGATTTTAGGAGAGTAAGTCCTATACAGCATTCTCTTGCCCAACCATGTCAGGTCCGGAAGGAAGCAGCATCCGGTAATGTGAGTGTGTGATATAGTCAGCTTGCTCTCCTTTTTTATTTTTTGAAAAAAACACGCATCCAAGAAAATTACAGGAGTCACCTATGGAAGAGAGAACAGCGAAAAAAGCGGAATTTCTGAGGGAGCCGATCCGGCATATCGAGATCACCAAACACAACGTCGTGCCAATGGTCGAGCAGATGGCCGACATGGCCTTCCAGGCCCGCAACCTGGCTCGCGCCGCCGCCATCGTCGACTTGATGCAGAAAGACAAAGAGTGCGCCGTCATCCTCACCCTCGCCGGTTCGCTCATCAGCGCCGGCCTGAAGCAGGTCATCATCGACATGCTTGAAAACAACATGGTTGACGTCATCGTCTCGACCGGCGCGAACATCGTCGATCAGGACTTCTTCGAGGCCCTCGGCTTCAAGCACTGGAAAGGCTCGCAGTTCGCCGACGACTCGGAGCTGCGCGACCTCGCCATCGACCGCATCTACGACACCTACATCGACGAGGACGAGCTTCGCGTCTGCGACGACACCATGGCCATCATCGCCAACTCGATGCAGCCCGGCGCATACTCCTCCCGCGAGTTCATCATCGAGATGGGCAAATACATCGAGGCAAACAATCTCGACAAGAACTCCATCGTCTACAAGGCTTACGAGAAAGGCGTGCCGATCTTCTGCCCGGCCTTCTCCGACTGCTCCGCCGGTTTCGGCCTGGTGCACCACCAGTGGAACAACCCCGACAACCACGTCTCCATCGACTCGGTCAAGGATTTCCGCGAGCTGACCAAAGTCAAGATCGAGAACGACAAGACCGGCATCTTCATGATCGGCGGCGGCGTTCCGAAGAACTTCACGCAGGACATCGTCGTGGCTGCCGAAGTGCTCGGTTACGAGGATGTTTCGATGCACACCTACGCCGTACAGATCACCGTGGCCGACGAACGTGACGGCGCGCTCTCCGGCTCGACCCTCAAGGAGGCCAGCTCGTGGGGCAAGGTCGATACTGTCTATGAGCAGATGGTTTTCGCCGAAGCTACCGTCGCCATGCCGCTCATCGCCGGTTACGCCTACCACAAGCGCAACTGGGAAGGCCGCCCGGCACGCAACTTCAACGCCATGCTCGACGCAAAAACCGTCAACGCCTGAGGAGGAAGCATGAAATTCTTTATCGACACCGCCAGCCTCGACGAAATCCGCGCCGCCGCTGAACTCGGCGTGCTCGACGGCGTCACGACCAATCCGTCGCTGATCGCCAAAATCGTCAAAGATCCGGCCAACTTCACCTACGCCGACTTCAAGGCGCACATCGCGAAAATCTGCGAAATCGTCGATGGCCCGGTCAGTGCCGAGGTCACCACGCTCAAGGCAGAAGAGATGATCGCCCAGGGCGAGGAGCTTGCCGCCATTCACAAGAACATCGTCGTCAAGTGCCCGCTCACCGTGGACGGCCTCAAAGCGATCAAGCACTTCTCGTCGAACGGCATCAAAACCAACGCCACGCTGGTCTTTTCGCCCAACCAGGCGCTGCTCGCCGCCAAAGCCGGAGCGGACTTCGTCAGCCCCTTCGTCGGACGCCTCGACGACATCAGCACCAACGGCATGGAGCTGGTCAAGCAGATTGTCACGATTTATGACAACTACGGCTACCTCACCGAAGTGATCGTGGCCAGCGTCCGCAATCCGCTGCACGTCGTCGAATCCGCGATGGCCGGAGCCGACATCGCCACCATCCCGTACAGCGTCATCAAACAGCTCGCCAACCACCCGCTGACGGACGCCGGTCTGAAGAAATTCATGGAAGACGCCGCCGTCATGAAGCCCTAAGGCGCGGATACATCGTACGTTATCAAAAGCCGGATATGAAGTTCATGTCCGGCTTTTTTTATGCGGGCGGAGAGATATTTATTAATGCTATCTGCGAATTTTATACGTATTATAGCCAGACGATTCAGGTTATTGAACACAAATTATTGCCATTTATAATTAATTATAGCTTATTATTGTTATAAGATGTTATAATTTGCTATAAACTGATGTAAGAGTACTCTTCATTACCGATTTTGAGGTTATCATGGATAAAATCAGAAATCCTTTTTCACCAGGAGCAGGAGCGCCCCCGCCGGAACTTGTCGGTAGGGATAGCGTTCTTGAGCAGGCAGAGGTGCTGTTTGGTCGGATTCTGAGGAAACGACCCGAGAAAAGTATGATTATGACCGGGCTTCGTGGTGTTGGCAAAACCGTGCTGCTCAATGAAATGGAGCGGCTTGCCTGTCGGGCGGGCTACAGAACAGTTTTTATCGAGGCATCGGAGCAAAAGCCGCTGGCAGTTATGCTTGTCCCTCACTTACGCGCTTTGCTGTATGAACTTGATCGGTTAGCAGGCGCAGGAAACAAGGTTCGTCGAGCCTTGGCGGCTTTGAAGAGCTTTGTCAATGCCATTAAGGTGACCGTCGGCGAAATTGAATTCGGGCTCGACATCGAGCCAGAAAAAGGCACCGCTGATAGTGGTGATCTGGAGGCCGATCTTTCCAGTCTGTTTGTTGTTGTCGGCGAGGCTGCCGAAGAGCGCCACTGCGCTGTGGCGCTCTTCATTGATGAAATTCAGTATTTTTCAGGCGGCGAACTCAATGCCCTAATCATGGCAATGCATAAAATGCAGCAACGACAATTGCCGCTGGTACTTGTCGGCGCTGGCCTGCCGATTCTGCCGGGACTGGCCGGTAATGCAAAGTCCTATGCTGAAAGATTATTCAGTTTTCCTGATATCGGACCGTTAGAGGAAGATGACGCAGCCAAAGCGCTTCAGGATCCGGCAAAAACCGAAGGTGCAGAATTCGAACAGGACGCGCTCGGTGAAATCTTTCGATTAACCAAAGGGTATCCCTATTTTTTACAGGAGTGGGGGTATCAGGCATGGAACCAGGCAGATTCTTCACCAATAACATTACAACTTGTCAAAGGAACGATACCGCAGGTTATTCGACGGCTTGATGAGAATTTTTTCAGGGTGCGGTTTGACCGTTTAACCGATGGAGAGAAAAAATTTCTTCGGGCAATGGCTGAGATCGGCCAGGGGCCATACAGAATGACGGATATTGCCGAGATGCTTGGTGTAAAAAGCAGTACGGCCTTGAGTCCTGTACGCTCTAAACTAATCATAAAAGGAATGATCTACAGTCCTGCCCATGGATTGCTGAATTTTACTGTCCCCCTTTTTGACGAGTTTATGAGACGGGCTATTCCTGACATGGCGTCGCTGTGACTGGTTTCGTTTACAGGCCTCAACCCGATGACCGAAAGAGGCCTGAAGAAATTCATGGGAGCTGCCTCCGTCATGAAGCCGTAAGGCGAAGAAGTATCGTATGTTATCAAAAGCGTAACGCACAACGCATCTCTTCACTGAAGCCCCCGGCCATGAATCCGCTGACCTCGATTCGATTACTCGTTTCGACAAACAATGATCGCGGCGATTTATGAGCTGATCCTTGCGGGATGCTTGGGCGTATTCTCAGGCAGGCTGAAAAGTCCTGATTCAACGATATTTTAAACAAATTATCAGTCCCCTTAATCCTACCCTCTCGCCCATGCCACATCCATTCTGCCTGCCAGTTTCCGGGCATCTCAGCACCATTGCGGGACGACTTGTGACCTGCCTCGATGCTATCGATAATACGCGGCTTTGGGATGATTTTGCGCCGAATCTCGCCAGCCCTGGCAATCTCGTGCTGCATCTTGTCGGCAATCTCAGCCAGTATGTGCTCAAAACGCTGGGAGGTTGCGACTATTATCGTGATCGGTCGAAGGAGTTTGCCGATAAGCCGTCGCTGGACAGGGAGGCGCTGAAAAGTCTGTTGTTTCAGACTGTCGATGCGTGTCGGGCGGTTGTCGAAAGGCTCGACGAAGAGGAGCTTTGCTGGAGCTACATCGTTCAGGGGCAGGAGCGCACGGGATATGAAATTCTTGTGCTTGCCATCGAGCATTTCGGCTATCACACCGGGCAGTTCGCATGGTTCACCAAATATTTGTTTGGCGGCGAAATCGATTTCTTCAAAGGCCTGAATCTCGATATTCAGTAACTTCTTTATACCTGATCGCAAAAAGCTCTCTTGCCGATATGGCGTTTCTTGAGATAATGCGCTGATTCAGTTATAAGTCAGAATCATGCCGAACATTGCCCCAGCCATACTCTCGCTGGAGGCAGTTGTCTGGATTTGGCTGAGCTTTGGGGTGGTGCGGTTCGCGGCGGTTAGGAGACAGTTGGCTTTTCCTGAATCATTCATGTTTTCAAGCAAAAGCGCTCACTTCACGATCAGCAGCGATACAGGCGATGAGAGGCAATGTACTCCGCAATTGACGGCGGGACAAGGTGAGTAATCGGCATACAGGCGGCGATCAGGCGGCGAATCTCCGTCGCTGAAACGGGCATGTCGAAATCGAAAAGCATGGCAGGCGGAAGAGGATCGCCGCACGATGCAGCAGCAAGCTCGCCGCCGGAACGCCCGAACACGGCAATATCGCACAGCTTTGGAATCTCCGAGGCTGATTTCCACTGCGGCATCTGACAATAACTATCCTCGCCTACAAGCAGCACGAGATCGTCGCCTGGACAGAGCGCCTCCACGTTGCGCAGAAAATCGATGGTGTACGACGGCCCCGGTTGGCGCAGCTCCCAGTCGCTCGTTTCGGCGAATTGCCCGGCAGCGTTGATCTCATCGACAAGCAATGCCGCCATCGCCAACCGATCAGCATCGGAAGCATCCGAAGGGCCTTTGAAGGGATTTTTAGAAACCGAGACGATCAGCCGGTCAACTCCCGCCAGCGCCCTTGCGTAGAGGCACAGGGCGAGATGACCGTTATGCGGCGGGTCAAACGTTCCGCCGAAAAGAGCCGTTTTCACTCTTTCGATTTCGGATCGCGAGTGTTTGAATAGTGCGCGAGCACCTCCTTCGAGGCCGCCTCCACCAACTTTGCCTTAGCCGGATACAGTTGCTGGAAAGTCTCAATCGACTGACGCGCCTCGAACCAGCTCTTACGCTTGATCTCCATATCGATTTTGCCGATCCAGGCGGATTCGATCCATTTGGTATCAGCGTACTGGTCGAGGATCACATCGTAGAAAATCTCAGCGGCGCGGTACTTTTTAAGTTTCATGTACTGGTGGGCAATCGAGAAGCGGTTATGCGCAAGCTTCTCCCTGAGCACCGGAATGGCTTGGGCACTGTATCGCGCTGGCGACTGGTTTGATAGCAACGCCATGGCCGCATCGTACTTTTGACGGTAAGAGGCGTTCGTGGGGTTGACCTCCATCAGCTTTTTATACATCTCGGCGTCACTGGCGGCCTCTGCGGACTCATCGGAGGGATACTGGTCAAGATAGGTGGTAAACTCTTCGATCGCCTTGACGGTGTACTCCTGGTCGAGTTCATAAAATGGCGACAGCTTTTCATATGAGCGTGCGATCTGGAACTGCGCATTTTTCGCGAATGGCGAGTCTGGCGTCTGCTGAAGCAAACGACGATAGGTGTCCGCGGCGAGAATGTACTGCTTCGTTCTGAAATAGGTGTCAGCCAGCGAGTTGAGCACATCGTCCTCGAGGTCGGTCGCTCTGGTCGAGAACATGAGCGATTCGAGGATGAGGATCGCGTCGTCATATTTCTTTTTCGCGATCTTTTCCGTCGCTGTGCGATAGCGCTGTTCAGCCGGTGCTACCGTTGCAGCTGCGGTTTTGGCAGGCTTCGATGACGAACAGGATGAAAGTGGCAAGGCAAGGCAAAGCACACCTGGCAGAATCCTGAGCACCGATTTTTTCATGACCGAATGAAACATAGCGACTCCCTTGTAACATGTGAAAAAATAACCATCCATACACCTGTTCCCTGACGTCAGGCAACTGAATACATTGAAATCTAAACAGAGAGCGGGGAAAACTGATACAGGAGCCTGGCGGGTTTACGGCTGAAGCGCGCAAACCGGACTTTTACGGCGGCCTGCTTACCGGTGCGACTTGCGAAGGAACACCCGAAGTTGATTCCATCTGATCGGAGAAAACAGTGTCCGGCGGGACATCGTCTCCCTGAACCTGATGGAACCTGCGGGGTTTGTGGAGCTTAGGGGAGTCGAACCCCTGACCTTCTCATTGCGAACGAGACGCTCTACCAACTGAGCTAAAGCCCCGGAACAGAAAAACACGTCAGAACCATACGGCTCCGGCACAATATAATCTTTTCATCAACACTCAAAAAAGCCTGCATGTCGGCAGGCTTTTTTTTACTCGATGCGCGCCTGATCAGGCTGGCTCGCCAACCAGCGAATGCCTGAGCATTTCGAGCTGATGGCTGATGCTTCCATCGATGATCGTGTCGCCAATCTTGACCGTCACGCCGCCGATCAGCTTCTCGTCGAGCAGCATCCTGGCGCGAATTTTCTTGCCAGTGCGAGCCGAGAGGCTGTTGACCAGCTCCTTGGCCTGCTCGTCGTTGAGCATAACCGCGCTTTTCACGTCGGCATTGATGATGCCGTTGCGCTCGTCGATCAAAGAGTTGAACTCCGAAATCACTCCGGCCAGCAGATCCGCGCGTTTTTTGTGCGCGAGCAGCTTGATGAAGATCATCGTTTTTTCGCCAATCTCGTTCTTGAAAATCTCTTCGAGAATTTTCGATTTGAGATCGACGTTGATCAAGGGGCTTCTGAGAGCCGTGACAAGCTCATGGCTGCCAGCGAGCACCTCCTGAATTTTGCGCAGGTCTTCGGTAACAGTCTCCAGAAAGTTACCTTCAACGGCCACTTCGAGCAAGGCCACCGCATAACGACGGCCTGCAATTGCACTTGACATAGTTACGAGGTTTTATTATCAGTTACGATTGGAGGCCATTTCCCTGATCATATCGTTGACCACCGCTTTCTGCTTATCCGCATCGAGCGTGGTGCGAATGATCTTCTCAGCGCCTTTCACCGCCATATCGGCAACCTCGTTCCTGAGCACGTCGAGCGCGCGGCGCTTCTCCTGCTCGATCTCTTCCTTGGCGGAAGCAATCATCTTGCGGGACTCTTCCTGGGCCTTCTCGGTCAGCTCGCTGCGAACCTTGTCGGCCATCTCCTTGGCTTCCCTGACGATTTTGTCTGCTTCGGCATCGGCCTTGGCCAGCATTTCCCTGTTTTTCTTCAGGATCGACTCGGCCTCCTCTTTCGCGGTGTGCGCGCGGTCGATAGCCGACTGAATGCCTTTGGAACGCTCTTCGAGCATCGAAAGGATCGGTCCCCAAGCGGTCTTGCTGAGAATCAGAAGAACGATAAGAAAGGTAAGCGAAGTCCAGAAAATGAGACCGGGATTCGCACTGAGAAGCCCGCCTTCGAGCAGAATTATCCCTGACGTTAGCATGAACGCAGTCCTTTAACAGTTTGATAAAAAACCGTCTGCGGTGTCCAGTGGATACTGCAGACGGATTAAGCTATGGCACGAGGCATTACTTCAGGGCAAGAAGCACGCAGATAACCTCACCGAACAGCGCGACACCTTCGATAAGAGCAGCTGCGATAATCATCGTGGTACGGATGTCCGA
>CAIUQW010000182.1 GCA_903901395.1 uncultured Chlorobiales bacterium
CTTCGGGCTTCATGCGAACCCCTGGCCGCTCAGCCACGATTCGGTGATGCGGCTCTCCGCCTGTGCGCCCGCGCTTTTCTGCCGGGCGACGTATTTTCCGAGGATGTCGAATTCAAGGTTCACCTCGCTGCCGATGCCGAGGCCGGTGATGGTGGTATGGCCGAAGGTGTAGGGAATGATCGCCACCGTGAAAAGCCCCGGCTCGACCGAGGCCACTGTGAGGCTCACGCCGTCGATGGCGATGGAACCCGCCGAGACGATCCACTGATCGAAGCGCTTTTCGAACGCCACCGAAATCTTGCGGCTGCCGCCATCCTCCGCGATTTGCGCGACGCGCCCGACGCCATCGACGTGGCCGAGGACAAAGTGGCCGCCGAGGCGATCCATCGGGCGCACGGCCCGTTCGAGATTGACCTTCGTGCCCGGTCTGAAACCGCCAAGCGTGGTCTTTCTGAGCGTCTCGGCCACTGTATCGACCTCGAACCACCCCGGCCCAACCGCCACCGCCGTCTGGCAAGCGCCGTTGATGCTCACGCTCTCGTCAATCGAGAGATCGCCAAACTCCGCCTGCGAGGTGTACCGCACTTTCAGCCGCACCCCGCTCCCCTGCCGCGCGGCGCTCTCGACCGCCCCCACATCCTTGACTATGCCTGTGAACATATTGGTGTTATAATTCTTTGTGATTCTCTTCGTCCGCGCCACGAAATCGTGATCGGATTGTATTTATATGAAAGTTATGCCTCATGACAGGGCGGACACATAGGTCCGCCCCTACAGAATATCTTTTGCGTCCCGCATTTCGTAGGGGCAGACCTGCGTGTCTGACCTTTTTCGTAATCGGACTCGTCTTCGATCACCCCAAAAGCCTGACAATCCTGCCCGAATATAGTAACAAAAAAGGCGGGGCCGGAAAAGCTCCGTGACCCCGCCGTTTTGCGCGATTGTCCTGAAAGACGCCGAACCGCTCAGCGATAGATGACGAAGCCGCCGGGTGGCACGGTGATCCGTACCGACGAGCCGCAGATTGGCTTGACTTCGGCAGCGTCTCCGACCTGCTCCGGCAGGCTCGAAAAGACGCAGTGCATCAGCTTGCCGGGCGGGTTGAGCTGGTGATCGACTACCACCCACACCGTCAACTCCTTTTCGAGGCTTGTGTTGATGGCGCACAGGCACTCCGTCTCGGCGAAGTTGCGCGACCACGCCACCACCCATCGCAACTCGCCGTTCACCGGCTGCGGATAGAAAAACTCGCCCTCGTTGCCCGTCGCCGACACCTGGCGCAGGTACTGGCGGCCACGGCGCAACGCGATCTCGCTTTCGCGGAAGGCAATCAGCTCGCTGATGAAGCGATAGACCTCGTGCCCCTCGCTGAAGAAGTGCTTTCCCTTGCTTTGCAGCGACCCGAACGGCCCGCCAAACATGCACTCGCGCAGGAACACGTCGCCGTACGAGTGATCGTCCGTCCGCGAATCCGCGCCGTTGAAAGCCTGCTCGGTGCCGTAGTAGATGCAGCTGATTCCCTCTGTGGCGAGATTCAGCCCCAGCGCGGCTTTCAGCAGCTTCCAGTTCTCCGGCGACTCTCCGCAGAAGCGGTGCTTGACCGGCTCGTACACCTCGTCGTGGTCGTCGAGCATGGTGACGATGTGCTTCGAGTACCATTGATGGCCGCTCTTGCCATCGAGCAAGCTGTTGCTGAAAAGGTCGAAATAGCCCTCCTGCTCGCCGGTCATCGGATTGCCGGGGCTGCATTTGCCCTTCACGAGATACTTCAGCTTCGAGGGCACATCGTCGATGCCGAGCGCCGCGTCGATGCCGGTCACGTCGAGCACATCGACCGCGAAGGCGCGTCCGCCGGTGATTTCGCCGATGATCGGGAAGTTCTCCTTGCCGAGTGTCTGCGCGAACTCGTGAATCGCCGAGGCGAAATAGCGCACCGCGCCCGGCTCCATGTGCTTGACCGTGTCGAGCCGGAAGCCGTCGATGTCCGCATACGCCATCCAGAAGCGATAGACCTTGACGAGCTGTTCGAGCGTCGCCGAAGGGCGGAACAGGTTGATTCGCCGCTGGAGGTCCCAGCTCTGCGCCGGGTCTTCGACTCCCCAGCCGTGGCTGATGTCCTTGAGCGAGCAGAAATCGCCTTCGAGATATTCGGGATAGCCGTCCCAGTTGCGGATTTCGCCCTTCATCGTCCAGGTCGTTTCACTCTGGAACTCCACCGGCCAGATCGCCCCGTCCGGCCATATTTCGGGATGACCGTCTCCGCTGGCAACGCTGAACGGAATGGAGCCGGAATCGCCCTGATTCAAGCGATACCCCTTGACCGGCCAGGTCGATCCCTGATAGTAGAAATACTGCTTGTTGTCGTGATAGGAAAATACGTCACCAGCGTGATTAAGGATGATATCGAGGATCACCCGGATGCCGCATTTGTGCGCTTCGGCGACGAAATCGCGAAGCTCCTCGCGGGTGCCGAAGTGCGGATCGACATCGAGAAAGTTCTGGATGCCGTAGCCGTGGTAGGAGTCGCTGCCGGTAACCTGCCTGAAGACGGGGCTGACCCAGATCGCCGTCACGCCAAGCCGCTTCAGGTAGCCGAGCTTGTCGCGCAACCCCGCGATGGTACCGCCGCACCACTTTTTCCCAGCGTCGAACCACTGCTGCCATTCGGCATTGTTCGCGTCGGTCTCAAGCCGAAACAACGGCGTGGTGCGAACCTTGTCCGCCTCGACCGGCGAGCCATGTACGTCACCGAAGCCGCCGTACTCCTTGCCGTCAGAAAAACGGTCGAGCATGAGGAAATAGAGCACTTC
>CAIUQW010000183.1 GCA_903901395.1 uncultured Chlorobiales bacterium
CGCCTAACGGCAGCAATACCCAAAGCCAGGATTGTTTCATTCCTCAGTAATTTTTTCGTCACGAAAAAGTCCGCCATTCGGCGCAAAACGCTTTCCGAACGGGTTCTCCCCCACCCGGAAGCGCCACCAGATAGCCAAGATAAGAAAATCCCCCGCAAAGGCGCGAAATTCTCCCCGCATTTGCGCCACCGCCGTTTTCCGTTCAGAAGCGACGACTTGCGCCGAAGGCGATTGGCTTTGATAACTTTCCTGAAGTATCGCAATCGATAATCGCCTCGTTTTCACCAGATTTCGTCCACAGGACAAACGGCAAGCGGCTCTACTTTTCACTCGCTCTGCGACTCATTCAAAATTCAAAGATGTGAGAAAATGAGTTATTTTATTTGCGCAGACATTCGAACGGACGATTTATCGAATTCAACCAAAGAGGAGAAATCATGAAAACAACGTCAGTATCGGCGGCATTTACCACGGACAAGGTAGGCGAATCGCGTGATTTTTATGTCCGACACTTCGGAGCGAAGGTCACGTTCGATTGCGGATGGTACGTGAACCTCGAATTTAGCAATCCGGCCTCGACCTTGCAGTTCATGGCCGCCACGCAGCCGGAGCACCGCCTCAGCAGCAGCGCGGGACTGATCTACAATTTCGCGGTGGATGAAGTGGATGCGGAACACCGGCGGCTGACATCGGAGGGACTCGCGGTGATCGTGCCGCTCGAAGATCATCCCTGGGGCGACCGGGGCTTCGCCGTGCAGGATCCGAACGGCATCACCTTATATATTTATAGCGAACGCGAGCCGACGCAAGAGTTCCGGCAATACTACCGGTAGCATCCGGGCAGCATGCCTTCGCTTGCCGGAGGCGCACCCGATAGCTGGAGCAGAAAATCCTCCGCAAAGGCGCGAAATTCAGCATCTCGCTTAGGGCATCGTCATCCCGCCACTCTCGACTCGCGCCGCAGTTTCTTGCCGATCACGTCGCGCATTGCCATTTCATGAAGATAAGCGGTTGGCTTTCGGATTAAAGGTGCTACATTCACTGTCCAAATTTCGATCAACCTTACTGAATGCCATGCCCTTTTCCGCTCTTGGCCTCATCGATCATCTGCGCAAAGCCCTCGCCGAAGAGGGCTACAAATCTCCAACCCCGATACAGGCTGAAGCCATTCCGGCTGTTCTCGACGGCAACGACCTGCTTGCCTGCGCCCAGACCGGCACCGGCAAAACCGCCGCGTTCGCGCTTCCCGTGCTGCAATTACTGCATCAGAGCCATCTGCACGGCGAAAAACGTAAAATCCGGTGCCTCGTGCTCACGCCAACCAGGGAGCTGGCGATTCAGATCGCGGAGAGCTTCACCGCCTATGGCCGCCATACCGGCCTGACGAACACGGTGATTTTCGGCGGCGTCAACCAGAATCCGCAAACCGAGCGGCTGGTCAGGGGTGTCGATATTCTGGTCGCCACGCCGGGCCGCCTGCTCGACCTGATCGGTCAGGGGCACCTTCACCTGCGGGACATCGAGTATTTCGTGCTCGACGAAGCCGACCGGATGCTCGACATGGGCTTCATTCATGACATTAAAAAAGTACTGAAAGCACTGCCGAAAAAGCGGCAATCGCTCTTCTTCTCGGCCACCATGCCGCCAGAAATCGTCAAGCTCGCCGCCGCGATTCTGCATAACCCGAAAGAGATCATGGTCACGCCGGTCTCATCGACCGTTGAGATCATCAACCAGCAGATTCTGTTTGTTGACCGCGAAAACAAGAACAGCCTGCTCGCGCACCTGCTTCAGGAGCGTAAAATCGAAAGCGCTCTGGTCTTCACGCGAACCAAGCACGGAGCGGACAAGGTGGCCCGTTTTCTCGCGAAAAACAATATCACCGCCGAGGCGATTCACGGCAACAAGTCCCAGAACGCCCGCCAACGCGCACTTGGCAACTTCAAAACGAGGCAAACGAGAGTGCTGGTCGCCACCGACATCGCCGCGCGAGGCATCGACATTGACGAACTCGAATATGTAATCAACGTCGATCTGCCGAACATCCCGGAAACTTACGTGCATCGCATCGGGAGAACAGGCCGGGCTGGAAACCGTGGTGCCGCATACTCGTTCTGCAACGCCGAGGAGCAAGCGTACCTCCGCGACATCGAAAGGCTCATCGCAAAGAAAATTCCGGTCATTGAAGATCATCCTTATCCGATGGTGAACCTTGAGATGGAGCAACCGAAGCTCGCCCCGGCGAAGAAGGGAAATGCCGGTCATCAGGAGCCAAAACCGAAACAGGAACAGAAACCCGGTAAGTCGCGCTGGAAAAGGAAATAAGCGTATCGCGACGCATACCCGCTGAAATCGGCCCCATGAATCGGGTTGAACACCTCCCCCGGAAAACCTGTTGCGGTTAGGTAAGTCCCATGCAATCAATCCCCACGCAAGCCAGCCTTCATCGGTGTCGATGAAGGCGCATCAGCGATGAATAGTTCATCGATCATATCCTGATATAACGGTACAAAATCGGCTCTTTTTTAAGCGACTTCTTCCCTCTTTTTCACAAGCGCCCGTACCGCATAAAGAAGCTCATAAAATTCTTTGATGACATACAGGTCAAGATATGCGGACGTCTCGAGAGTAATACTGTACTCGTGCTCATAATCTGAAACAATTGAATTAAAGCTGGTTTCAGGCATTACGAAAATCACAAGAGATATCATTCTCGATAAATATAATGACACTATTCTGGATAATCAGATATCTGATTTTCTCAATGATTGCCATCATTTTTCAAGAAAAAATACTTCATTCATCTATCAAAAAGCAATCTTTCAGCTTCAATCCCCTTACTGCTTATCGCATTCATTGATCAGCTCTTCTCAGGTTTTTTTCATCTCTTACTTTGACCTGATAACCTGTATTTAAACAAAATTAAATATCAGAGCACATCAATCTTATCCATTTTATAGTTGTTAGGATACTTAATATAATCACAATATAAATACATTATATGTATACTTATTCAATAATAAAAACAACCCTAACATAGATAAAGATTACTTATTTACCCAAATACAAATTTCACAATACCCAATTAATAATTGAATAAGTTAATCGCAAAAAACGAAACAATAATAATGCA
>CAIUQW010000184.1 GCA_903901395.1 uncultured Chlorobiales bacterium
ACCTATTTCGGCAAACCGGCCAGCGAGCTGACCATTCCCGAAAGCGCGACCCTGATTGCCACGCTGAAGAATCCAAGCGCGTACGATCCGTCGAAGGATCCATCCGCCTCTGTTTCACGGCGCAATCTGATAATCGGCTTGATGGAAAAGGAGGGTTTCATCACCCACGCCCAAGCGCTCCAGGCCAAGGCCACGCCGATGGAGCTGCACTATACGCCGGTCAGTCATCAGG
The DNA here is from genome assembly GCA_903901395.1 of uncultured Chlorobiales bacterium. Lineage (GTDB taxonomy): Bacteria > Bacteroidota > Chlorobiia > Chlorobiales > Chlorobiaceae > Chlorobaculum. The sequence goes on from CAIUQW010000184.1 coordinate 233, forward strand.
GTCTTGCCCCCTATTTCACAGAATATCTCCGCCAGACGATCAAGTCGGCCTCCATGCTTGACGGGATCAATGTTTACAGCGACGGTCTGACCATCCAGACGACGCTCGACAGCCGGATGCAGAAATATGCGCAGGAGGCGGTTGCCGAGCAGGCTGCGATTTTGCAGGCGCAGTTCGACCGGACGTGGCGATGCAGCGAGTCGCTCAAGACGCAGTTCATCAGGGAAAGTCCCCGCTTCAAGGAGATGGTCAACGAGGATGGCGTGCCGGAAAACGTGGCGCTTGCCCGTCTGAAAGCTGACCGCGCCTGGGTGAATAACCTGATTCACGAAAAAACGAGGGTGCAGATGGCTCTCGTCGCCCTCGATCCGACCAACGGCCATGTCAAGGCGTGGGTTGGCGGCACCAATCTCGGGCCGGACGACTACCGCTACCAGTTCGACCACGTCTGGCAGGCCAAGCGCCAGCCCGGCTCCGCCTTCAAACCCTTCGTCTACGCGGCGGCCATCGACCAGGGCGTTCCGGCGAACTACATGATTCTCGACCAGCCGCTCGCTCTCAAAAGCGGCAATGGTGGCCTCTGGGTCGCCCGCAACGCCGAGGGTGGCTCCGGCGGCATGACGACGCTGCGCGACGCTCTGGCCCATTCGCTCAACCAGGTGACGATCCGCCTCGCCTACGAGTTCCTGAGTCCTTCCGAAATCATCAGTTATGCGCAGCGCATGGGTATCAGCTCGCCCATGCAGCCGAACCTTTCGATCGCGCTCGGCACCTCGGAGGTTTCGCCGCTCGAACTGGCCAGAGCCTATTCAACTTTCGCCAACAACGGCTCGTGGAGTGAGGTGCTGCCGGTGCTCCAGGTGCTCGACAAGAATGGCCGCGTCATCATCGAACACCAGCCAAGCACCCATTTCGGCCTCGATCCGGCCACCAACTACATCATGGTCACGATGCTCGAAGATGTGATCAATCGCGGCACGGGCGTCGCCGCCAGAGCCAGATATGGCCTCGACATGGAGGTCGCCGGAAAAACCGGCACGACGCAGAGCATGAGGGACGCCTGGTTCGCCGGCTTCACCCCGCAGCTCGTCGCTGTGGTCTGGGCAGGATTCGACGACGAGCGGGTTCATTTCACCTCGATGGAGTATGGCCAGGGCGCTCGCGCAGCACTGCCAGCCTGGGCGGTCTTCATGAAAAAATGCTACTCTGACCCGACGATTGCTTTCGAGAAGCGCTACTTCCAGCGGCCCGACAGCGTCATTGCCGTTCCGGTCGCGGGTGAATCCGATGCACCGGCTGACTCGCTGACCCAGAACGCCGCCATTGAGTATTATACACCGAAAGGCTACGCTCGCAATCAGGCCGGTGATTTCAGCGGCACCCCCGCTCCGGTGAACTCCGGCGCGGTCGATCTTCCGGACAGCACCGGCGTACAGCAGCCGCCACAATAGTATTAAAACCATAAAAATACCCGGTTTCAACGATTCATCATGGCAACATCTCTTCAATCGGTCATTGTTCTCGATTTCGGTTCGCAGTACACCCAGCTCATCGCCCGGCGCATCCGCGAGATCGGCATCTACTCTGAAATTTTTCCCTACCACACGAAGGCCGAGGTGATCAAATCGCATCAGCCGAGAGCGATCATCCTCTCCGGCGGTCCGAACAGCGTCTATGACGAAAAGGCGTTCATGCCCGATCCCGAAATCTTCAGCCTCGGCGTGCCGGTGCTCGGCATCTGCTACGGCCTCCAGGCCATCGCCAAGCACTTCGGCGGCAACGTCGAAAGCTCGTCTAAGCAGGAGTTCGGACGCGCCAAAATGCTGGTCAGCCATGACGGCGAGCACGAAAGCCTGCTTTTCAAGGACATTCCCGACTCGGACGTCTGGATGAGCCACGGCGACAAGGTGACGCAGTTGCCCGACGGTTTCCGCGTTACGGCGAGCACGGCCAACGCCGAGATGTGCGCCATCGAGAGCTTCGGCCAGAAGGCCGCACTGAAAGTCTACGGCTTGCAGTTCCACCCCGAGGTGCAGCACTCGCTCTACGGCAAGCAGCTCCTCTCGAACTTCCTGATCGACATCGCGGGCATCACCCCCGACTGGTCGCCGAAGAGCTTCATCCAGCACCAGATCGAGGAGATTCGCAAAGTCGCGGGCGACTCGACCGTGGTGTGCGGCATCAGCGGCGGCGTCGATTCGACCGTGGCCGCCGTACTCGTCAGCAAGGCGATTGGCGAAAAGCTGCACTGCGTCTTCGTCGATAACGGCCTGCTCCGCAAGGACGAAGCCGTCAAGGTGATGGAGTTCCTCAAGCCGCTCGGCCTCAGCATCTCGCTCGCCGACGCCTCCGACCTGTTCCTCGGACGTCTCAAAGGCGTGGCCTCGCCGGAGAAGAAGCGCAAGATCATCGGGCGCACCTTCATCCAGGTGTTCGAAGAGAATATCCACGACGAGAAGTTCCTCGTGCAGGGCACGCTCTACCCGGACGTGATCGAGAGCGTCAGCGTCAAGGGGCCCTCCGAGACGATCAAGTCGCACCACAACGTCGGCGGCCTGCCGAA
>CAIUQW010000185.1 GCA_903901395.1 uncultured Chlorobiales bacterium
ATAAAATTTTGCAAGGTGTACAAGTGAGCTTCATGAGAGGGTCTTGACTTTGCCCAGAATCGGCTGTGAGTGAAATGAAGGCTGGGATTCTGAGCACACGCGCTGTTCTGAACGCACAATATTGCAGCGGATGTGATCGAAAAAGATAGAGCCGCAATAGCAGGAAACAGGCGATTGACTTGGTGGAGAGTACCGAGGATAAATGCGCAAGCCCCGTAACCATATGCATTTTATTCGGTTACAGGGCTTGAAATGGTGAAAGCGGAGCTGAGTGGAAGGACCGCAGAGCACGAGCGTTTTCTGCTCAGGACTGCGGTTTTTCGAACCTGAAGCTGTCGAGGAAGCTCGTGTCGAACTCTCCGCTTCTGAAAACAGGGTCGTGCATGACCTGTTTGTGGAAGGGAATGGTGGTCTTGATGCCGACAACGATGAATTCGTCGAGCGCTCGCGACATGCGGGCGATGGCCTCGTCCCTTGTATGCGCCGTGACGATGAGCTTGCCGATCATGGAGTCGTAGTTCGACGGCACGACGTAGCTCGCGTAGCAGTGCGAGTCGATCCTGACGCCGGGACCGCCGGGCGTGTGGAACACCTGTACTTCACCGGGCGATGGCCTGAACATGTGTTCCGGGTCTTCGGCGTTGATGCGGCACTCGATGGAGTGACCGCGTGGCGTGAAGGTTCTTCCCTCCAGGCTTTCACCAGAGGCGACTTTTATCTGCTCGCGAACAATATCGACGTCATAACGCTGCTCGGTGACCGGATGCTCCACCTGGATGCGGGTATTCATCTCCATGAAGTAGAACTTCTTGTGCTTGTCGAGCAGGAACTCGATGGTGCCCGCGCCTTCGTAGTTGATCGCTTTGGCCGCCGCGATGGCCGCCGCGCCCATTTCCGCCCGCAGCTCATCACTCACCACCGGTGACGGGGTCTCTTCGATAAGCTTCTGGTGTCGGCGCTGCACGGTGCAGTCGCGCTCGCCGAGATGAATCACATTGCCGTGCTGGTCTGCGAGAATCTGAATTTCGATGTGGCGCGGATTTTCAAGGAACTTCTCGATGTAGACGCCACTGTTGCCGAAAGCCATTCCGGCTTCGCTCTGAGCAGTCTTGAGATTTTTTTCGAGCTGGCTCTCCTCGTGTACCACCCTCATCCCTTTTCCGCCGCCGCCAGCCGTTGGCTTGATGATGATCGGATAGCCGATCTTTCTGGCGGTTTCGATAGCGTGGGCTACATCCTCGACCAGCCCTTCGCTGCCGGGCACGACCGGTACGCCAGCGGCGATCATGGTCGATTTTGCGGTGTTCTTGTCGCCCATCTTGTTGATCATCTCAGCCGATGGGCCGATGAACTTGATGTTCGAAGCCGCGCAGACTTCCGAGAAGTCCGCGTTTTCAGCCAGGAAGCCGTAACCGGGGTGAATGGCATCAGCATTGGTGACCTCGGCGGCGGCGATGATGCGTGGAATATTCAGGTAGCTCTCTCTCGAAAGCGGCGGCCCGATGCAGACCGCCTCGTCGGCATACCTGACATGAAGGGAAT
>CAIUQW010000186.1 GCA_903901395.1 uncultured Chlorobiales bacterium
CAGCTCGGTGGCTGCGTGGTAAAGCGTGAAGTAGTTGCGGAGCATTTGCGTGAGTGGTTGCGCGGGCGCTTTCTTTCCTCTATTTTCCTGAAGCAATCAGACTCAATGTATCAATTCTAAAGTTATGCATGAAGAAGGCAATAGCGGGTGCTGCTGCGGCGCATCGGGCGCAAGCGGTCAGTCGGAAGAGCGGCTCGGGTGGCACGAATATTTCATGTGCGTCGCGCACCTCATTTCGCGCCGGGCAACCTGTACGCGGGGGCACATCGGCGCGGTGATCGTGCGCGACAACAACATTCTCTCGACCGGCTACAACGGCGCGCCCTCTGGCCTGCCGCACTGCAACGAGACCAACTGCAAGATTTACCGGAGCACCCATCCCGACGGCACCGTCGAGGAGAATTGCGTCAACACGATCCACGCCGAGATCAACGCAATCGCGCAGGCGGCCAAACATGGCGTATCTATCAAGGACGCCGACATTTACATCACCGCCAGCCCCTGCATTCATTGCCTGAAGGTGCTCATCAACGTGGGCATCAGGACGATCTATTACGACAAGGCCTACAAGATCGAGCACATCGCCGAGCTGTTGCGGCTCTCGGGGATCAAGCTGGTGCAGGTCAAGGCTGAAAACTGCTGAAGGGAGAGGCAAATGGCGATGAATCCAGCAGTTCCGGCTCGTCCGGAAGATGATGTTTACCTGCGGCGCTGCCTCGAACTGGCGCGGCGCGGCGCGGGGTGCGTGAGTCCGAATCCGATGGTCGGCTCGGTGATCGTCCACGACGGGCGCGTCATCGGCGAGGGCTGGCACCAGCAGTGCGGCGGCCCGCACGCCGAGGTCAACGCCATCGCGTCGGTCGAGGATGAAACGCTGCTCCGGGAATCGACGATTTACGTCAATCTGGAGCCGTGTTCGCACTACGGCAAGACGCCGCCGTGCGCCGATCTGATCGTCGAGAAGCGTATTCCGCGCGTGGTGGTGGGATGCCTCGATCCGCACGAAAAGGTGGCGGGCAAAGGGATCGCGAAGCTTCGGGCGGCGGGAATCGACGTGACCGTCGGCGTACTCGAAGCGGAGTCTGAGCGGCTCAACGAGGCATTCATGACTGTTCATCGCAAAGGCCGTCCCTTCGTGGCGCTCAAAACCGCGCAGACGCTCGACGGGCGCATCGCCACCTCGCTCGGCGCGTCGAAGTGGATCACCGGCGACGAGTCGCGGCGCGAGGTGCATCGCCTCCGGAGCGTCTATGACGCCGTTATGTGCGGCGCTTCGACGGCGGTGGCGGACGACGCCGAGCTGACCGTGCGCCACTGCGAGGGGCGTCAGCCTTTGCGCGTGCTGCTCGACCGGCGGCTGGAGGTCCCTGTCGAAGCGCGGATTTTCAACTCCGAGGCGAAAACGCTCCTCTTCGCGCTTCGCGACGAGGCGGAGGAGTGTCTCGTCAGCCAGCTCGAAGCGCGTGGCGTGGAGGTGGTGACGGTCGGCGGCTCCGGCGGCGGCCTCGATCTCGCCGAGGTGTGCGCGGAGCTGCACAAGCGGCGCGTGCTCTCGGTGATGGTCGAGGGGGGAAGCCGCTTGTCTGCGGCGATGATCCGCGCGGGGCTTGTCGATAAATATTACGTTTTCATAGCGCCGAAACTTTTCGGCGGTGACGGCCTGGCGAGCTTCGGCCCGCTCGATGTGACGCATCCAGATTACGCCATAAAACTCAGCTTCGCCGGAATCGAGCGATTCGGCGACGACCTCCTTCTCGAAGCATATCCAAAAATCTGATGGCATTATTTTCTAAAAGCGGCGGCAAGAAGAAGAGCAAAAGCGGCAGCTATCGCGGCAAAGGCAAGACTTCATCCGGAGGGTTCATGAACAACAACGATCTCGGCAAGCTCCTGATCCGCTTGTGCGTCGGCGGATTGATGCTGTTTCACGGCGTCCACAAGATGATTCACGGTTACGGCTTCATCGCAGGCAAGCTGAAGGCGGTCGGTCTGCCCGCATGGCTCGTCGCAGGGGTGCCGATGGGCGAGGTGGTGGCGCCGCTCCTCATCGTGCTCGGCCTCTACACCCGACCCGCCGCGCTTGTCGAGGCGTTTCTGATGGGCATGGCGGTCTGGCTCGTGCACATGGGCCAGCTCACCGCGCTCGACCAGCACGGCGGTTACGCGCTTGAACTGCAAGCCTTCTACTTTTTCGGCGCCATCGCCATCTTTTTTCTTGGCGCGGGCCGATACAGCGTCACGAAAGGCGTGGGGCAGTGGAACTGATGCTTCATCGATTCTGAGCCGCTCACCGAATCCTGTAACCCGGTCGGAAGATGAAGCGGGAGTTACAGGATTCAGGTATTGCATAGGTATCGCTGAAGACCTTCAGCGATATACGGTGATATGCTCTTGAGAAATCCGGGAAAGATATTGTAATTCTTTGTCCGGCTTGCAGAGTGGTCAGGCGGCGCAGACTTTCTGAAGCTTGACAATCGCCGCTTTTTTTGCCCGAACGCCCTCGTCCCACTCGCTGCCGAACATGGCGGCTTCGCTGAGCTTGTCCATGATCGCGGTCAGGGATTTGATTTTCCGGCGGTCAGCGCTGGCGATTTCAGGTTTTACTTCGATTTTCAGAATCTCATTCTGCACGCACTGGATTGCATCGAGAAATTTATCCTCTTCGATATGCTTGAGGATCAGTTGTGCTACACTTACAGTCATAGACGAAACATGGTTACATTTTGTGCCGCAGTACGAATTCAGTCTCGCACCATGACACGATGATTGAAAAAGGAGAAAAAGAAAACTTTTTGAGTGCGTACCACACAGGCGTTATTCTCTCTATACGAGAACCTGTATGTTCCGAATATATCAGATACAAATAAAATTTGCTAATCGTTTTTTTATGACCTTGAAATAGTTGCGACGAGCATCTGAAGATTTATTGAGAGAAATCTCCAGATATTCGATAAAGCCAACTTTTTTAATCAGTTAGACGCTCAACCAGCGCCATGTCCTCGCCCTGAAGGGCTGCTAAATGCCATGCCCAGCCCTCCTTCCTAACGCTTGCGCTACCTTCAGACAGGTCTCATCGATTTGCGCTTCCCAGTCCTTACTGACGGGTTCAGCCACGCTGAAACAGCGAAGTGCCGTAGTACAAGCTTCACATTGAAGGGTTTGGGAAGTATCGACATTCTTTGCCGGAAGCGAATACCCGATGTTAACGATTGCTCTGACGATAACAGAAGATTGCTGTCGAGAACGAATGGTCGTTTACACCATCAACAATCTCGATGCTCTCTTCAACAAAAACAGCATTTCTCAGCCACTCGTTCAATTTCAAGAGGAGAGGTAACGGTATATCCGAAACAGTTATGTCATCAGGAATCTTGAAATCGAGAAGACCTCAAGAGAGAGGTTTGATTGAAACATAATATTTTCAACTATCAGAGGCAAGTAAATTTATCCGTTCAGAAAGATGATCATGGCAACGCATTGTTATTACGTCGTTTCTATCTCTTGGAGGCATGTCAAAATTGACGCTCATGATCGAATGAGTGATGAAACCAGGTGACGCCATGCTCTCACTGTCGAATCACTCGAAATACTCGTATGTAAAAAGTGCTGAAAAATGGCTGAACATGTCATCGCGGTTGTGGATCATGCTTCTCGACCTTTGTCAGGCTTGACGCTGAGCCTGCATCGGCGAAAAGTTACGTCAAGAGCGCTCCTATGTGCTTCTGCTCTTCATCGCAAGGCATGAATGCAAACTTGGCGGTCTACTCCAGTTATGCGCTCTGACGTGATATTGCATAAAAAATCTTGCAGAAACTGGATGAAGACGATGACTGTCGTTTATTTTATGAGTTCGGTAAAATGTGGTTTGTTTGATTTTTTAGTGAATGCGAGAATTTGAGAAAATCAGCGTTGTTTATAGCGTGGAGCAGGCGTAAGAGAATAAAAAAATGTGCATTGAAACTGGTATTTCACCTGTTTGAAATATGTCAACAACAACATGTTCGAGGGGCATGTCGATGTTGAATCCATTCATGGCAATCATTGCTCTGAGCAAAACAGTTACGTATCCACAGTATATTCAGTCAGCTTTTTATGTCAATATTCCGACTATCACAGGCGTGATTACCGGCACCCTTTTGGCGGTTAGCTGACAGAATCGCAGCTCTTTATTGACAATCTGCCCTCTGCGCGGTACCTTGCTTTATCCGAAGAGCGCACCAGATGGCGGGTTCTTCGTGATTGCATCGGCGGCGAATAAAAAACATCATCGCAACAGTTTTGAATCACGTTTTTGAATTCAGCAATGTCAGCGCTTACCGCAATGGGACGCTGGTGTTTGACGGGCTTGACCTGAGCGTTCGGACAGGGGAGAACACCGCGATTCTCGGGCCGAACGGGTCGGGAAAAACGACGTTGCTCAAGCTCATCTCACGCGAAATCTATCCGGTTCACTCCGACGAGAGCCGGATGCTGGTCTATGGCCGCGACCGCTGGAACGTCGAGGAGCTGCG
>CAIUQW010000187.1 GCA_903901395.1 uncultured Chlorobiales bacterium
TAGACCTCGCTCACCACGAAGAGCGCCTCGCCGTCGGCGTGAACCTTCAGAACCATGGACTCGGCACTCCGCTGCATCGAAAGTACTGCGCCGGTCGAAAAGCGCTTCATCCCCTGCCATGATGCGCCGGTCACGAAAACGCCGCCATCGGCGCATCGTCCGCTCATGACTACATCGATGGCCTCGCCGTCGCTTTGCGCGGCGCTGGCCCACGGCGCGAATCTCGCTCGCGGCATCGCGCCCGCAAGCTCGTAGACCGCCACCGGCGTTTCGCCTGAGACGAGCTTCAGCTTGCCCGCCGCCACCGGCTTCAGCGCGGGATTGTCAATAGGTGCGGGACTGAGCACGTAGCCGACGTTAAGCATCCGCAGCACCTCGGGACTGGCAAGATTGTCGGTGCGGGCAAGCAGCTCCTGATAGATGCCGAGCTTGGCCGCGTGATAGCCGCCCACCGATTCGATGCCCGCGAGGCTGAACTTGTTCTCGCCAAACAACGGGCCTGCCGGGTAGATACGAAAGACGCCCGGACGGCGGGCGAGGAAGCGGGTGACTTCATCGCCTTCGAGCGCCCGGTCGAGCGTCTTTCGCTCCACCAGTGGTGATACCCGAAGCGAATGCTCGTCCGGCGAGACGATGCGCTGGTCGATCCAGGCGAGGTCGGCGCACGAGAGTACAACAAGCGCGATGGCTGCCGTCCGTGGCGCGATCATCTTCCGCGCGGCGATCCAGAGCAGCCCCGCTATCAGCGCCGAGGCGAGAATCAGCATGAACAGGCTGTTGCGCCACAGCTCCCAGCGGAGATTGGCCACCATCGTGACCAGATCGTAGTTGTCGATCTGTACGGGCGAAAACGAGGCGCGAATCAGTTGCTCCAGTCCGCCTTCGAGAGAGAGAAACAGTACCGCCGCGACGCCGACAGCGATACCGCCACACTTGAGCAGCCGGGACGATTCGGCGAGCGGTTTGTCGAGCCACGCCTGAAGGCCGTATCCCGCCAGAAGCGCGAGACAGAGCGCCACGACGACGAGCGCCATCGAGGGCACGCGGAAAGAGCTGAACTTGGGCGCGAAGTGGTAGAAGAGGTCGTAGACGGGACTGAAAAAGTTGCCGAACGAAAGCAGCAGCGCCAGCGCCGTCATGGCGGCGAGGAAGCGCACCATCGGCTTTTTGCGACCCGCGACGACTCCGGCAGTGGCGAAACCGAGCACGGCGAGGCCCGCGTAGTGCGGAAAATCGGTGAAGGGCATGAAGCCCCAGTAGGTCGCGCCGCCGAATCCGAACGCGCCCGGCAGGAGGTAGGTGAGCAGCTCCAGTGGGTGCATCGACCAGAGCGTGGCGTAGCGGTACGCCTCGGCGGCATCGCCCGCGCCACCTCGCGCCGAGAAGGGCAGGTAGCCAAGCGCGGGCAGATAGACTTGCAACGCGATGGCCACGCCGAGCGCGAGCGCCGAGATGGTGAGCACTCCGCTTTTCCATTTCGGGACGCCGGGCTTCGAGTCGAACAGAATCTTCACCACGAGCAGCGGTACGACGAGCATCCAGGAGTACCACGCGATCTGCACGTGAGCGCGCTGGAGCTGCAAGCCGAGCACGAGCGCCAGAAGTCCGGCATCGGCAGGGCCGCCCTTTTCGGCGAGGCGTATCGCCGCCCAGAGCGCCCACGGCATGTACGCCGCCGTCATGAGCTGGCTGCCGTGGCCGTAGACGAGCATGGCGGTCATGTAGGGATTGAGCATGAAGGCCGATCCGGCAAGGAACGCCGCAATGCTGCCAAGCCCGAGCCGCCGCGCGAGCACGAAGCCGCCCATGCCCGCAAATATGAGGTGCAGCAACTGGATATAGATCGGATCGAGATGGAGGAAGCCAAGCACGAGATTCGGCAGATAGAGGCCGCTCAGATAGCTGAACGCCTCGACGGTCGGCATCCCCGAAAATGTCCAGGGCTGCCAGAGCGGATAGTGACCAGTCCGCGCCTGCAACGCCTGAAGCGCCTTGTCGAGCGCCATCGGCGTAACGCTGTCAGGCGATCCGGGCGTGAACTGCAACGTGAGGATCGGCCCGAACGGCGCTATGAGCAGGAGAGCAAGTATTGCTATGGCGGCCAGGTGCGGCCAGACGGCTTTTTTCACGGAGCTTCAGTCGATCTTTGACGTTTCAGAAAAGGGATGAGTTTGAAAATAACCTCCAGCTCCTCCGGTTCCAACCCGAACGCCCGGATCAGCAATGCGAAGACAACTGCGCCGGTTACGCCCGCTACGCCAAGCAGCATGAGCGGCGGCATCGGGAGCGCCGTGTATCGGACGGCAAGCATGACAGCGCCAGCCACGACGCCAGCCGTGAGCGGCTTCCAGAGCTTGAAGGAGAGAACCGGAATATTCAGCAGGTTGCGGAGTTGAATCATCCTCGCGAGCGTCAGCAGTACCGTGACGGCGAGCATCGAGAGCGCCGCGCCGTTCAGCCCGAAGCGAGGAATCAGGAGCCAGTGCAGGAGCGCCTGAAGCACCAGCGCCACTGCCTGGTTGATCATGCTCAGCCGCTCCCCGCCGCTCATGGCGAGCACCGTGTTGCCGAGGCCGAACGAAACGTTGAGCAACGACGCAACGGCAAGCAGCACGAGCGCGACCGTGCCATCGGCAAACCCCTTGCCGAACACCGAAAGCACATCAGCGGGAAAAAGCACGAGCAGCAGGAACGGAACCATGACCATCGTCACGATCCAGCGATTCACCATCTCGTAGGTTTCGCGCACGCCCTCAATCTCCTGCCTGCCGTGGTATCCGGCGATCATGGGCGCGGCGATTCCCGAAAATGCAATCAGCGTCGAGCGCAGCAACCCCGCCGTGCGGGCAGCGGGCTGGTAGTGGCCGACCTTACCGACATCGGTGAGGAGACCCAGCATCACCACATCGATCCAATGCGAGAGCATCGTGAAAAGCGAGACCGCCAGCAGCGGCAGCGCGAATCTCGACAGCTCGCGATTGCCTTCGGCATGGAGAACGTCACTCACGCCGACGCCGGTCATCCGCCGAAAGCCCGGCAGAATCCAGACGAGCGCCACCAGCGGCGCGACCGCGAACGGCAGCGCCAGCGCGGCGTTGACGCCCGATACGTAACGGGCAGTCACCATTGTGAGCACCAGCAACACCGGCTGAATCACCTGCGTGGCCAGCACCTTCGGCAAGAGGCGGCGATGCGCCTGCATCGCGAAGCCGCTCATCATCGTCATCACCGCAAGAGGCAGCGCTGCCGCCGCGCTGCACAGCGCCAGTTGCAGAAGCCCTCCGCCATGAAGTACTCCGGCAATCGGCCCCGAAAAGAGCAGCAGCAGCACGCCGACAAGTATCGACGCGAGCGCCGAACGTTTCATCGCCGCGGCGATGATCGCCTTTCGCTCCTCGCCCTCCCGCTGACTGACGAAGCGCAGCAGCCCCGCGTCGAGTCCACCCACGGCCAGCACCTCGCCAACCTGCATCACCGCGACCACGAGCGCGTAGGTGCCAAGCGCTTCCGCGCCGAGCAGCCGCGCCGCCGCGAGGTTGTAGGCGAAGCGGAAGAGCTGCCCGAACGCGAACCCGGCCATCGCGATGCCGCCCTCCCGGGCGATAGTCACCTCTCGCTTCACGCCCACCTCCGTTGCATGGCGTCCCGCAACTCGCGCACCATCGCGTCGGCGAGCGCGTCCCAGCTGTGTGCTCTCGCGAACGCCTGCCTCTCCGCTTTCCGCCTGTCACTCAGCGCTTCGGGCACGAGCCGGACGAACTCATCGGGCGTCACGGCGACATGCGCCACTTCGCTTGCATTGCGGACGGCGTCGCAGTAGTCGATGGCGAGTATCGGCACGCCCGCTGCCGCGTATTCGTAGAGCTTGTTCGGATTGGAGGCCCGCTTCAGCTCGCTCCGTTCGAGCGGCATCAGGGCGAGATCAAACCGCTGCACCCACGCCGGAAGCTCGTCGTACGCCACCTTGCCAACCCAATGCACGTTCGGCAAACCGAGCAGCGCCGCGTGACGCTCCACCCAGTCGCCAGCATACGCCGGGCCGATGAGGACGATGCTGTACTCCGGCCACGCTTTCGCGACCGCCGCGACAAGGTCGGCATCGAGCCAGTCCATCGCCCCCGCGTAGCCAAGCAATGGACGAGGCAACGGAGAGAGTTGGGACGGCGCTTCGGCGCGAGGCTTGGCGAAGTGCTCGAACTCGACGCCATTGCCGAGTTCAACGCAGCGCTGCTCCGGTCGAGGCGAAAGCTTGTCGAGCAACAGAGTGCTCACAGAAAAGATAAGATCGGCCTTCTCTACATACCGGCGCATCGAGTCGCGCAACCACGGCTGGCCGGGCGTGAAGCCGAGGTGGTCGTCGTTGGCGTCGTAAAATCGAACCCGGCAGCGCATCGCCGACGCTGTGCCGCCCCAGTAGATGTTGCTCAGGCCGATGATCCGGTTGGTGGATGAGAAGCTGAGCATCCGGCACCAGAAGACGGCGACCGTCCGCCCGGCAAGGGTGACGAACCAGCGGATAAGCGGATTGTCGAAGAGCTGCGGCTTGCCCGGCGGAATGTTCTTGAGGAACGGCACCGTCACCACCGTCACGCGCCCGCGCTTCACCGGCAGCCAGTGGCTCGGGCGGCCCACGGCGAATGGCTCGATGAAGAGAATGCGCCACTCCGCCGGAAAACGGGCGAGCAGACGCTGCTTCCGCGTGGAGAGAAAATCCCACTGGATCTCCGAGAACCAGATAAGATCAATGTGCTTAGCGCCGCGCCGCAAGCTCGTAAATCCTGATTTTTTCATAAACGCACCGCAGCATCGGTCTGACGCCGCGCAGGCAGAAAAGCGGCGAGCGGATGCCAAACTCGGCGCTACGCACCAGCTCGAATCCCGCGCGAGACAGCAGCGCATCGAGCGAGCGCTTCGGCATTTCGTGGAAGTGGTCGGGGCTTTGCAGGAAACCCGGCTTCCACGCCGGAGTGGAGAGAAACAGGCGCGACGAGGGCGCTGGATCGAGCGCCTCGCGGATTTCCAGCAGGAGATGCAGCGGATTGTAGAGGTGCTCGATCACCTCGAAGGCGGTCACCACCGGATAGCTCGTCGCCACACCGAGCGTTTCGGTGTCGAGATCGACCGAGGTGGTGTCGAAGCGGCAGCCGAAATGCGCTTCGAGCATCGCGGTCACGGGCGTCCGGTCGCCGATGTCGAGTCCGGCGCTGACCGGGAGAGACAATACCGACGAACCACGGACGAAGGCGAGGCTCTTCTCCCATCGTACCCGATGCGCCGAATCAGCGCTCCACGCGCCATCAACGACCGTCCGAAATTCCTGCACCTGCGTCATGTGTCGCTTCCCTTGCTGTCATCCGGTTCCTCCTTCTTTGCTCGCCGAAACAGTTGGAAAAGCAACAGACCGCGCAACGCACGGAACGGCAGAAGCAGCGGGTAGAGCACAAGGCCGCCGATCATACCGTGCTTGGCGAAGAGCGTCATCGCCGCGCCGCTTTTGCGAAGCTGCTTGCCGAGATTCATCTCGCCGCCGGAAGAGGCCGAGACGCGGTGCCAGATGCGCGACGCGGGCTGGTACATGATGACGAGGCCGCGCTTGCGAGCCTTGATCGAGAGATCGACATCCTCGCCGTACATCCTGAAACGCTCGTCGAAGCCGCCCACCGCCTCGAAATCGCGGCACCGCATGGCCAGGCAGCACCCGGTGGCGTACCAGACCGGCTCCGGCACATCGAAGCGCGGCCCGTCGGGCTGGCGGATACCGGTGTGTTCGATCAGCCCGGTCGCCGGTTCAAGCACGCCGCCCGCGAACCAGATGCGCGATGGATCGTCCATGTAGAGAATTTTCGGTGCTGCGATGCCGACCCACGGCTTTTGCAACTCATCGATGAGCGGCTGGAGAAACCCCGGGTCGACGACGGTATCGTTGTTCAGGAAAATCACGCCGTCAAAGCCGCGTCCTTTAAGCGACCGGAAGCCAGCGTTGTTGCCCCCCGCAAAGCCGAGGTTCTTGGGCAGTTCGAGAATCTCGACCTGCGGAAAAGCTCTCCGAACATGGGCGACCGTGCCATCGGTCGAACCGTTGTCCACCAGCAGCGTGGTGAACTCAGGGCTTTCAACCTTTGCGAGCGAGGCAAGGCAGGCGAGAGTATCCTCCGCGCCGTTCCAGCTCAGCACGATGATCGCTGTTTTGCTCATCGTCACATTTCATCCTGTTTGCATGTTTCAAGAAATACCGCTGCCTTAGAGGTGAACTCGCGCCACGAGTTGCGGCGGCGGAACTCCGCGATGCCCGCCTCCAGCGGCAGATGCTCGCTCGCGCGGAAAAAGTCGAGAATCCCGTCGGCCAGCGCTTCAGCTCCCTCCTCGCGGACGACCCAGCCGGTGCGCCCGTGCTCCACCTGAGCACCGAGGCCACCAGCGTTGCAGGCGATCACCGGCACGCCGTGGCCAAAGGCGAGCGAGACGATGCCCGACTGCGACGCCGAACGGTAGGGCAGCACCACGGCGTCCGCCCCCGCCATCAGCGTGGCGACTTCGCCCGCGGGAACATAACCCACGCGGAAATCGACCTTTCCGGCGATGCCGAGCCGATCTGCATGATCGCGAAAGCTCGACGAATCGAGAATGAACTCACCCGCGATGACCAGCCGCACCGAATCGTCCCTCCGTGACACTGAGGCCATCGCCTCCAGCAAAATGTCAAGCCCTTTGTATTCGCGAACATAACCGAAGAAGAGCAGCACCTTCGCCGCTTCGGGCAGGCCAAGCGTTCGCCGTGCATCGGATTTGGAGGGAATCGGACTCTGCGACTCATAGAGCGGATGGAAAAGGCGGAGCGTTCGAACGCCGGGCGCGAAGGCGAGCAGCTCCGACTCGACGGCGCGGGAGAGGGTGATGAACCCGTCGGCGGAGGAGACAAGCAAACGCTTCAGCATCGATTCTCCCGGAATGGAATCGTGGGAGGTGAAATTGTGCAGCAGCACCAAAGTTTTCAGGCCGCTCGCCCGGCGCATCAGCGCCGTCAGTGGCGCGAGAATGCCGCTCCAGTAGGCGACAAGCAGCACGTCGGCCTTGAACTCTCGAAGTCTGCGGGCCGCCGAGAGCCAGCTCAGCGGATTCATGAGATCGAGTGAAAGCGGCGCGGCGGATACAGGCGCAACGTCAGAATCCGTTGCCGGACGACCCTTCATGAGCCATCGGGGATAGATCCGGCGGAACGTCACCGGCACAACCTTGCAGCCCGCCGCCTCAAAGGCCCGGCAAAGCTCATCGCTGAATCGCGCGATTCCCCCCTTGAGCGGAGGAAACGGACTCAGCAGCACTATCCGCAGGGGCGTCAAGAGGTTGGCTTCCGGTTTGATTCGGCGGTGACTTTACGCTTCGCCGAATCCCTGTTCGAAAAATTCGATAAGGCTTTTGGCCGCCTCCGCTTCGTCCTCGCCCGCCAGCTTGAGCACCATGCGCGACCCCTTGGGCGCGGCCAGGCTCATGACGCCGATGATCGACTTGGCGTTGATTTCCGAACCCTCCATCTCGATGAAGAAGTCGGACTTGAATTTCGAGGCGAGTTTGACAACCGCCGCCGCTGGCCGGGTATGCAGTCCCGCGCTGTTCCTGATGATCACTTCCTGGACGATCACTGATTCTGGTCGGTTAAAGGGTTATGGCTGGTGGTGCCGGAACGGTCTCACAACTTTTTGACCATGGCGATTTCATCACATGCCATGAGTTTCGGACAATTGGTGCAATCACGCCAGATTTTCTGTGGAAAATACTCCTTGTCGATCTGCTTGTACCCCATCTTGCCGAAAAATCCGGGATTCAGGGTCAGGACGAACACCTCTTTGACCCCCTCTTCGGTCAGCACGGCTTCCGCCTTTTCGACCAGAAGCCGCCCGATGCTTTTACCACGGAACTCGTCGAGCACGGCAAGCGAGCGTATTTCCGCCAGTTTCACGGTGTAAAAAGCGATTGCGCAGCAGCCGATGACCCGCCCCTGATAATCGGCCACGAAAAAATCACGGATATGCTCGATAATGTTCTCGACAGGGCGCTTGAGCATGATCCCCGTGCCCGCGTAGCCTTCGGTGATTTTCGATATGGCGGAGGCGTCGGCGAGACGCGCGTTTCTGACGCAGGTATCAGTTGCCGGCATGTTCCTCGGATGACTGGTTCTGAAGAGATACCTGACGCCACAGCTCGTCCTTGAGCGCCTTGAGTCCCTGACCGGCGACGCTCGAAATGGCGAGCACTTTGGTGCCTTTTTCAAGCTCCGGAATGACGAAATCCTCCGGCGCGATGTCCATCTTAGTGATCACCGCGAGCCTCGGTTTGGAGAGCAGCGACGGATCGAACTTTTCAAGTTCCTTCAACAGCGTGGCGTACTCGGCGGCAATATCTTCGGAATCAGCCGAAACCATGACGACGAGCGTCTTGGTGCGCTCGATGTGGCGCAGGAACTGGATGCCAAGTCCGCGCCCTTCGGCGGCCCCTTCGATGATGCCCGGAATGTCGGCCATGACGAAGGATTTGTAATCCTCGTACCGCACGATGCCGAGGTTCGGCACGAGCGTCGTGAAGGGGTAGTCGGCGATCTTCGGACGCGCCGCGCTGAGCACCGAGATGAGCGTCGATTTGCCCGCGTTCGGGAAGCCGACGAGGCCGACGTCGGCCATCAGCTTCAGCTCCATTTCAAGCTCGAACTCCTCGCCGGGCTCGCCGGGCTGGGCGAATCGGGGGGCCTGCCGGGTCGCCGTAGCGAAGTGCTGGTTGCCCCAGCCGCCGCGACCGCCCTTGGCGATCATCACCTCCTGCCCGTCCTCAACCATGTCGCACATCACCTCGCCGGTCTCGGCATTGCGCACCACTGTGCCGCACGGCACGCCGATGACCACGTCGCCGCCATCCTTGCCGGTCTTGCGTGCGCCAAGACCATGATTTCCGCGTTCGGCGATGTAGGATTTGCGGTACTTGAAGTCGAGCAGCGTGGCGAGCTGCCGGTTGGCTCGCAGATACACATGGCCGCCACGACCGCCGTCACCGCCGTCTGGACCACCCTTCGGCACAAACTTCTCTCTTCTGAAACTCACGCAACCCCGGCCGCCGTCGCCAGCTTTCACCGAGATTTTCGCACTATCGACAAACTTCACGCTTCCGTCCTTTTTGTAATAATCGCTATCGTTACCTAAGTTACGCTGAATCTGAATCCGAAACGACCAATGGCCGCATCCAGAAAAACAGCCCAAACAAATACCCCTACCATCGAAGAGCTGATCCAGCGCCTCGAAGAGGTCACCCGCCGTATCGAAAATCCCGACACCGGTCTGGAGAACTCCATCGCCCTCTACGAGGAGGGAATGTCGGTCGCCGAGGAGTGTCGCAAGCGCTTGCAGGAAACCCGCAAGAAACTCGAAACCATCGATCCCGCCGAGGCCGCCGCGCAGCCGGAAAAGCCTGCCAAAGCAGCCAAACCCGAGCCTCCGAAACCCGCCGATCTGTTCGGCATGGAGAGCTGAGAGGTTTCAGATTTTTTCATTAGGAGGATATCCTCCCTCTTGTCATTCTGAGTCCGACGAAGTCGGGCGAAGAATCCAGAGAAGTCTCGTAAGACACGATAAATCATTCGATTATCGTGCTACTTGAAAAAGAACTGGATTATTCACTTCGTTCAGAATGACAAACATTCCTTTCGATACAACCCCCGAAAACTCACTTCACCCCTCCAGCATCGACTTAAGAATGTCGTTCACCACCTTCGGATTCGCCTTGCCCTTCATCTTCTGCATGCACTGACCCACGAAGAAGCCAAACAACTGCGTCTTGCCGCTGCGGTACTTTTCGAGTTGCGGGCCGTTGGCGTCGAGAATCTCCCTGATCGCCGCCTCGATGGCTCCCGTGTCCGAAACCTGCGCCAGCCCCTCGCGCTCCACGATGGCTTCCGCCGTCGCCTCGTCCGCCTGCATGATCTCGAAGACCTGCTTGGCGATGGTGTTGCTGATCGCGCCCGCGTTAATGAGTTTGATCAGGCCGCCGAGCCGCTCCGGCGAAATGCTGAATTCGTGAATGTCGAGGTACTTCTCCTTCAGCGTGCGCATCACCTCGCCCATCACCCAGTTCGACGAAGCTTTCGCGTCGCCCGACACCTTCAGCGTCGATTCGAAGTAATCCGCCATCTCGCGCTCCACGGTGATTACGCCAGCATCGTAGGCCGGAATGCCGTACTCCGAGACGAAACGTGCCGCGCGATCCTCCGGGAACTCCGGCA
>CAIUQW010000188.1 GCA_903901395.1 uncultured Chlorobiales bacterium
ACCGACAGGATTCTGAAAAAGATTCTCCATCATCCGATCAAGATGCTCAAGGCGCCGGTCGATACTGCCGACAACATTCCGAGCAAGGTCAATCTCGTCAGGAACATCTTCGATCTTGAAGAACCCAACCAGTCACTCCAATAAAATCAATCTGTCATCGAATTGAAAAAAGAGCTTATTATCGGCACTCGATCCAGCCCCTTGGCCCTGTGGCAGGCTGAGTTCACCAAAGCAGAACTTTCGAAGCGTTTTCCTGAAATGAACATCACGCTCAAGCTGGTCAAGACGACTGGTGACGTGCTGCTCGACTCCCCTCTGTCCAAGATCGGAGACATGGGTCTGTTCACCAAGGATATCGAAAAGCATCTGATCGCCGGTGAGATCGACCTGGCCGTGCACAGCCTGAAGGACGTTCCGACCGGTACGCCCGAGGGGCTGGTCATCACCTCCTTCACCGAGCGCGAAGATACCCGCGATGTCATCATCTCCAAGTCCGGTAAGGGGATCAAGGATCTTCCTCCGAACGCGAGAATGGCCACCAGCTCCCTGCGCAGAATGTCGCAGCTCCTGAGCATGAGGCCCGACTTGCAGATTCTCGACATCCGCGGCAACCTCAATACCCGCTTCAAGAAGTTCGACGACGGCGAGTTCGACGCCATGATGCTTGCTTACGCTGGCGTGTTCCGTCTCGAATTCAGCGACCGCATCTCCGAAATTCTGCCGCACGACGTGATGCTTCCAGCGGTTGGCCAGGGCGCGCTCGGCATCGAGACCCGCACCGATGACGCCGAGACCATCGAGATCGTCCGCGTCATGAACGACGACAACACAGAAATCTGCTGCCGCGCCGAACGTGCGCTGCTTCGTCACCTCCAGGGTGGCTGCCAGATTCCGATCGGTGCCTACGGCTCTTACGCCGACGGCACGCTGAAACTGCTCGCTTACGTCGGCTCGGTGGACGGCAAAACCGCCATTCGCAACGAAGTGACCAAGGCGCTCACCACGCCGGAAGAGGCTGAAGCCGCCGGTATCGAACTGGCTGAGGTTCTGCTTTCTATGGGCGCGGAGAAAATTCTCGCCGAGATCCGCAAAACCCGCTGATGAAAACAGTTCTCGTTACTCGCCCGAAGCATCAGGCTGAGCCTTTTGTGAGGGAGCTTGCGCAGTACGGTCTGGACTCGGTTGTCTTTCCGACAATCGAGATCAGGCCGGTTGCCGGCTGGAGCGTCCCCGACCTCACGCAATTCGCTGGCATTTTCTTCACCAGCGCCAACAGCGTCCAGTTCTTCCTCGAACGGTTGTTCGAAGAGTCACCCGAAGAGTTGCCGAACCTGCAACAGGCCCGCGTCTGGGCGGTTGGCAAAACCACCGGTGGCGATCTGGAGAAGCATGGCGTTTCAATCGAGCCGCTGCCAAAAAGCGCTGACGCCGTCAGCCTCATGTCGGGCATCGACGCCAGTGAAATCGAAGGCAAAACCTTCCTTTTTGTGCGTGGCAGCCTTTCGCTCGGCACCATTCCTGAAATCATCGCCCGACGCGGCGGAATCTGCGTGGAGCTGACCGTTTACGACAACATCCAGCCTTCGCTCGAAGAGACCCAAAAGGTCAAAT
>CAIUQW010000189.1 GCA_903901395.1 uncultured Chlorobiales bacterium
ATCGGCTCGTTCATCTTCCTCGGCCCGACCGGCGTCGGCAAGACCGAACTGGCCAAGGCGCTGACCCGTTACCTGTTCGACAGCGAAGACGCGCTCATCCGCGCCGACATGAGCGAGTACATGGAGAAGTTTTCGGTGAGCCGCCTGGTTGGCGCGCCTCCCGGCTACGTCGGCTACGAAGAGGGCGGCCAGCTTACCGAAAAGGTGCGCCGCAAACCCTACTCGGTGGTGCTGATCGACGAGATCGACAAGGCGCATCCCGATGTGTTCAACATCCTGCTCCAGGTGCTCGACGAGGGCGTGCTGACCGACGGACTTGGCCGCAAGGTCGATTTCCGCAACACGATCATCATCATGACCTCGAACATCGGCGCGAAGGAGATCAAGAGCTTCGGCAGCGGCGGCGGAATGGGCTTCTCGGCCCCCGACGACGGCACCGGCAGCTACAAGGCGATGAAGTCCACCATCGAGGACGCCCTGAAGCGCGTCTTCAATCCCGAGTTCCTGAACCGCATCGACGACACGATTGTGTTCCACCAGCTCGAAAAGTCGGACATCTTCAGGATCATCGATATCACGGCTGGCAAGCTCTTCAAGCGCCTGAAGGAGATGGGCATCGAGGTGCAGATCGACGAGAAGGCCAAGGAGTTCCTCGTCGAGAAGGGCTACGACCAGAAGTACGGCGCGAGGCCGCTCAAGAGGGCGTTACAGAAGTATGTCGAGGATTCGCTGGCCGAGGAGATGCTCAAGGGCCGCTTCACCGAAGGCAGCATCATCCGCATCACCTTCGACGAGCAGGAAAAGGAGCTGCGCTTCCAGGATGGCACTGCCGTCGAACCGGCTCCGGCTCCCAAAAAGAGCAAGAAGGAGGAGAAGCTCGACAAGGAGTGACGCCGAGAGATTGTCAGACTGAATGTAGTACCCTGCCCTCATGCTGCTTGCGGTAAAAAAACGCAAAGAGGCATGAGGGCAGGTTGCCTTATCGGCTGAACGGGTTGCAGCCGGTCTGGCTTGCTGCACAGGTCAACCCGTAATGTTACGAAGGGACAACTATGAATAACAGATCGATACTCGCTGTACCCCTGATCTCCGCTACGATGTTACTGTACGCAGGCTTGTCGGCACTCGCCGCCGAGGAGGCGGCATGGTATCAGCCCCCGCCGCCATCGGCCAATCAGCCGAGCGAAACACCGAAACCCATGCCGGTACAACCGGCGCCACCTCCACCCATGCCGCCGCAACCTCCACCCCGGCAAGAGGAGTACCGTGACTGGAGGCCGATGCATTATGACATGCCGATGCACTACCGGATGATGGAACCGGAAATGATCTACGGTTATCAGCTCATGACGCCGAAAGAGCGTCTCGACTATATGAGACGGCTGCATTCGGCCAGAAGCTTCGAGGAGCGGGAACGGCTCCGTCTGGAGCATCACCGCCTCATGCAGGAGCGCGCCAGAAAGCGTCACATGATGCTGCCAGACATGCCTGGCCCAGGCCGTGGCCCCGGCTGGTGAACACTGAATGCAATCAGAAGGCCGCCTCATGGCTCTTGAGGCGGCCTTTCGTTTGGTCCGCGAGGAAGGATGAGGTGCGGAGAACGGGCCGGCTTCAGTCAAACGTCAGACTCGATGTCTGGGAGTTGGCTCCGCCAGTCGAGATCATGACGATGAAGCTTCGGCGAAAGACCTGAAAATCGCGACCGGATGACGCATCGATATTGATTGCATACCACTATATTATCGTTTGCCGCCCTAATTTCGACAGACAGGCAAAGGTTGTTGTAACGCGCTGATCAGTAGACACTTACCATTGATTTTATACCCACATGGAACTTTTCTCAAAGCTGGCTGACTTTATCCTGCATATTGACGTACATCTGCAACTTCTCGCATCAGAGTATGGCGTCTGGCTTTACGGCATTCTTTTTCTGATCGTGTTCTGCGAGACCGGGCTGGTCGTCACGCCGTTCCTGCCGGGCGACTCGCTGCTCTTCGCCGCCGGGTCGCTTGCCGCGATTCCGCTGTCGCAGCTTGATCCGCACTGGCTCTTCGCCATATTCACCAGCGCGGCGCTGCTTGGCGATACGCTCAACTACTGGATCGGCAGAGGACTCGGACCAAAGGTGTTTCATTTCGAAAAATCCGCCTTCTTCAACCCGGAACACCTGCAAAAGACGCACGGGTATTTTGAGAAATATGGCGGAAAGACGATCATCATCGCCCGATTCATCCCGATTGTCCGCACCTTCACTCCATTCGTGGCGGGCATCGGTGCTTTGCCCTATCCGAAATTCATCATGTTCAGCATAGCAGGAACACTGCTCTGGGTTGGAATTTTCTGCTACGGCGGATACTTTTTCGGACAACTTCCGGTGATCAAGAGCAACCTGAAGCTGATGATCGTGGGGATTATCGCTGTATCGGTGATGATTCCGGCTGTCGAGTACCTGAAGCATCGACTCCGGAAATGAGCATCGCGACATCGATGATCCCGAAAACGGGCAAAAAAATATTATGGTAATTTCCCGAATCTTCTTATACTCCTGTCCTTCATCGGCGTATAGCGCAGCCTGGTAGCGCACTACCTTGGGGTGGTAGGGGTCGTGGGTTCAAATCCCGCTACGCCGACAAGTTTTTCCCTCCTTCATCCGGATGAGTTCCTTTCTCAACAAAAACCGGAATTTCAATTATGAACTTTGAATACCAATTCGTGTGCGAGCTGAAAGAGCTTGCGCCAACCCCTGCCCTTCTCATTCGGGCAAGCACCACCATGAGCGAGCTCGGTTCGCTGTTTGAAAGCGGCTATCATGATATTCTGCAACTGCTTGCAAGCCAGCAGAAAGCCCCGTCCGGGCCGCCCTTCGCCCGCTACTTCGGCATGAGCGCCGGAACCTTCGAGATCGAATTCGGCTTCCCCGTCGAGGGGAGCGTCGAGGGCGACGGAAGGATCGTCAGCGGCTCGACTCCGTCGGGCAAAGCCGCGAGCTGCATGTATATCGGCCCGTACGGCGAGATCGAGGGGGCATACGATGCGCTCATGAAGTGGGTTGACGACAACGGATTTGCCCTGAGCGGCGAGGCGTACGAAGTCTATCTCGACAATCCCGCCGAAACACCACCCGACCAGCTCAGGACGCGCGTCTACTTGATGCTTGCCGAAGGCTGACGGGAATTGTCTCCCTGCTGCGGTGATTCTATAAAGAGAAAGAACTTTATAATTATATCACCGACAGCCTCGAATGAATCTGCGCGAACTGCATTGCATTGTCATCGGAGCCGGAATCGGGGGTCTTGCCGCCGGAGCGCTGCTCGCCCGCCGCGGTGTTCAGGTAACCGTACTCGAAGCGCGTCACTATCCGGGCGGCTGCGCATCCACCTTTACCTCCGGCGTCTATCGCTTCGATTCGGGGGCGACGGTAGGGTGTGGCTTCCACTCCGGTGGGCCGCTCGACAGGCTTGGCCGTGAGCTTGACATCGCCTGGCCGGTACAGCGCGAACCGGTGGCGTGGCAATACCGCCATGGCGATCTCCGCCTCGATCTTCTGCCTTCCCGCGACAACATCATCGCCCGCTTTCCCGGCTCGAAAACTTTCTGGGACGAACAGGCCCGCATCGCCCGTGCGCTCTGGCGTCTGTCCGCCGAGGGACTGCCGTGGCCCGTCTCCGGTTTGCGGGATGTTGCCGGAGTTGCCGGGCGGGCGCTCGCATCGCTGCCGGATTCCGTCCACCTGCTGCCTTTCGTGCAGCGCACAGCCTGGGAGTGGCTCGCTTCGCACGGACTCGATTCCGACCCCGACTTTGTGCGCTTTATCGACGCCCAGCTTCTGATCTCCGTCCAGACCACCTCGCGCCACGCCAATGTGCTGAACGCGGCTATCGCGCTCGACCTGCCGGTGGCGGGAACATGGCGCGTCGAGGGCGGCATCGGCACCGTGGCTCGCCTGCTTGCTGAATCGATCGAGCGCGATGGCGGCGCGGTATTGTACAGCAAGAAGGTGATCCGGATCGATAGCATCCAGAGAGAAGTGCTCGGCGTTGAAACCAGTGATGGCGACGCGCTTGCCGCCGATATGGTGGTTGCCAACCTCACACCAGAATCTCTCGATTATCTCGATGATTCAAGTCCGGCCAGTGTCCGTGATCTGTTGCCACCCTCCGGCTGGAGCGCCTTCATGCTCTATCTCGGCGTCGATTCGTCAGTTTTCGAACGCGCCGGAGCCGATCATCTGCAACTTGTCGCTCCGGAGGGCGAGCTTGGCGAGTGCCGGAGCCTCTTTGTCTCGGCTTCACCGGCTGGAGATGCTGAACGGGCACCCGAAAAACAGCGTGCCGTCACCATTTCGACACATACCAAAGCTGTTCCGTGGTTCGAAACCCTGCATCAGAACCGGGAGCAGTACGAAAGCATGAAAAAGGAGTACACGGATAGGACGCTGACGCTTCTCTTCGAACAGCTTCCGGAAGCGCATGACGCTCTCTGTTCGGTGACGGCGGCCACGCCGCTCTCCTGGGAGTTCTGGACGGGACGGCGATGGGGCAATGTCGGCGGCTACGCGCAGACTTCGCTGTTCGGCGTCCGTGGGCCAGCCACGAAGTACAACAATCTTTTCCTCACCGGCGACTCTGTTTTTCCCGGCCAGTCGCTGCCGGGCGTCGTCACCGGAGCACGCCGGACGGTTGAACTGGTACTACGGCGAGCCGGGAAACTGCGGTGGTGATGGCGCGGCTTTCAGGGCAACCGCAAGGGTTGCCCCTACCGAAATCAGGCCGCAAATCCATAATTTCTCTCTCCCTTTGTAAGGGCAGGCCTCGCGCCTGCCCAGGTTCCGGTCAACCACCGAACCTCGTACAAGTTCCTTATCACTTTTCCCCGCCTCCTTGTATATTCGATCTATGGAGCTTCAGGAAAAAATCACGATCCTGTCGGGAGCGGCGCGGTACGATGCGTCGTGCGCGTCGAGCGGTTGCAGCAGCGATACCCCGCGCCGGGGGACGGGCAACACCTCGCAGGGGGGCATCTGCCACTCGTGGGCGGATGATGGGCGGTGCATTTCGCTCCTGAAAATCCTCCTCTCCAACGACTGCCGCTACGATTGCGCCTACTGCGTCAACCGCTCGTCCAACCCCGTGCCGCGTGCGTCGTTCACTGCCCGGGAGGTGGTCGATCTGACGATGGATTTCTACCGGCGCAACTACATCGAGGGGCTGTTTCTCAGCTCGGCGGTCAACGTGAGTCCCGACCACACGATGGAGGCGATGGTGCGCGTGGCGGAAATCCTGCGCAACGAGGAGCGTTTCGGCGGGTACATCCATCTGAAAATCATTCCCGGCAGCAGCCCGGAACTTGTCCGCCGCGCGGGGCTGGCCGCCGACCGCATCAGCGTCAACATCGAGCTGCCCTCCAGCGAGTCGCTGCGCAGGCTCGCGCCGCAGAAGAGCAAGGAGGCGATTCTCGCGCCCATGAAGCTGATCGGCGCGGAGGCTGGCGTCAGCCTCGTCGAGCGGCGCAAGAGCCGCAAAGCGCCGCGATTCGCGCCTGCCGGGCAGAGCACGCAGATGATCATCGGCGCGAGTCCCGAAACCGATCTGCAAATCCTCCGCCTCTCGCAGGGCCTCTACCAGCGGATGAACCTCAAGCGCGTCTACTACTCGGCCTTCGTGCCGGTCAACGACGACAACCGCCTGCCGGTTCTCGCCGCGCCGCCACTTCTGCGCGAGCATCGCCTCTACCAGGCCGACTGGCTACTGCGCTTTTACGGCTTTTCGGCGGAGGAGATTCTCTCGGACGACGCGCCAAATCTTGACGAGTCGTTCGACCCCAAAACCGCCTGGGCGCTGCGCAATCCGGGATTCTTCCCGGTCGAAGTCAACCGCGCCGACTACGCCACGCTGCTTCGCGTGCCGGGCATAGGCGTCACCTCCGCTCGGCGTATCATCGCCGCCCGCCGCTTCGCCCCCATCTCGCCCGAAGGAATGAAAAAGATCGGCGTGGTCATGAAGCGGGCGAAATATTTCATCACCTGCTCTGGCCGTCCGTTCGAGAGAACTGACCAGCAACCCGCCCGCCTCCGACAGAGCCTGCTGCTCGGCGACGGCACCGAAGCAAAGGTTCCGAGGCAGCTGGTGTTGCCGGGACTGGGGTGAAGAAGCAATTGATAGTTGACAGTTGACAGTTGACAGTTGATAGTTGATAGTTGATAATGAAGCAGCAGAAATTTGGAGCAAAAAAATGCCCCGCATCACGCTTCACAATCTTCTTATCCCAATCGTCCCAAATGTCCCAACCGTCCCATTTTCCAAGATTCACCGCCGCACGCCCATGAACAAATTCCTTTATGACGGCACGCCCGAAGGGCTGGTATCAGCCATCGCCTCGATTCTCGACGGCGGCGGCGATCCGGCGCAGGCGCACCTTGCCGTCCGGCAGGACACGCTGTTCGAGGAGGGGTTGTTCCTGCGCACCGATCCCGCCGCTGCCGAAGCGCTGTTCCAGCGGCTCCGACAAGGAGCGCCTGATGCCGTTTACACGCTCTGGTATTTCATGATGGCCGAGGTGGACGATCTTGAAACGAGTCTCCTTCGCTACATCGCGCTCGCCTTCGAGCATGGCGACCGGGTCAACGGCTATCTCACCCATGCCGATGTCAAGGCCATCGTCGCCACGGCCCGCAAAGCCGGGCGCGAGCTGCACCGCATGAAGGGCCTCCTGCGTTTCGAGCAACTCCGCGACGGCACCTGGCTGGCGCGGATGGAACCCGACCACAACATCATCCAGCCGCTCGCGCAGCACTTCAGCAAGCGGCTGCGCGGGCAGACGTGGTTTATCTACGACGTCCGGCGACGAAGCGCCGCCCACTGGAATGGCCGCGATCTCAGCTTCGGTACCCTCGAACAGTTCACCCGCCCCGAACTCTCCGAAGAGGAAAAAGCCGTCCGCCAGATGTGGCAATCATTCTTCAAAACCATCGCCATCCCCGAACGCAAAAACCCCCGCCTCCAGAAATCCAACATGCCCGCCAAGTACTGGAAATATCTCACTGAAAAACAGGGTGAGTAAAAAAGAGGATTACACCTGGCCGCCTCGCGATTCTGCTAATAGAGAAACATCGGCTTGCCCATGACGCTTCGCATCTTCGGACGGTAGAAGCGCAGGTCGTACAGCTCGCCAATATCGACCTGCTTGGTGTTGGCCGATACCTCCGCAAGCGGCAGACAGGTGTAGATGCCATTCTGCAGCGCCACCATCACCCCGAAGGTGTTTTTTTCAACCAGCTCCACGGCAAGCTGCGCGAAGTTGAAACCCACCATCAGATCGAGCGCGTCGGGAATACCCGAGCGCATCAGGTAGCCGAGGGGCTGGCAGATGACATCCTGGCCGGTCAGCATCGCTATGGTCTCGCGGGTCAGCTGGCCGATGCCGGCATGTTCTTTCCCTTCGTCATCGTACCGGCGACCGCAATATTCGATCATCTTGCTGCCGATCATCCGCGCCCCCTCGCTGATGGCGATCATGGAGTAGCTGCTCGGATTGGCTGACTTGTCCTGAATCACATACTCG
>CAIUQW010000190.1 GCA_903901395.1 uncultured Chlorobiales bacterium
CGTCTGACGCCGGCTACATCCGCCAGGTGGAGGTGCTCGGAAGCGAGGATGGCAAAGCGTGGCAGAGCCTTCGCAATGATGGGGTTATTTTCGATCTCGACAAAGGCGAAAAGCTGAAGAATGATCGCATAGCTATTCCCGAGACCACCTTTTCGCATCTGGCTATCAGAATCAGCAACAGCGGCAAGAGTCCGCTGAAGATAGTCGAGGTCAGGCTGTTCCGGCAGAAGAACGCGGCAGGGGAAACTTACTCGATTCAGGCAGCTGCGGGTAAGCCGGAGATCGATGATTCGCGAAAGGAGAGCCGAATCGTTGTACGGATGGACAAGGTGTTTCCGCTCGATCGGTTGCTGATCACCACGAAAGAGAGCAATTTCCAGCGCTCCGTCGCTGTCGAAACCAAAGACAGCAAAGGAGCATGGAGGTCGGTCGCCGAAGGGGTTATTTACAGTTTCGACTCGCCGGGTCTGCATTCGTCGCAACTGACAATCGAGCTGCCTGAACTGACGGCGAGGGAGTTTCGGCTTGTTTTCCGCAATCACGACAGCCCGCCGCTCAACATCAGCGCCGTTTCCGGAGAGGGGTACCGGAGAATACTCGTGTTCAAAAATTATCCGGGACGCAAGCTGTATCTTTTCTGGGGCAATCCAGCCTCCAGGAATCCGCAGTACGATCTGGCCGGAGCCGTGACCTCCGAGTCGGTGGACAAATTGCCGGTCGCGACGCTCGGTGCTGTCCGCGAGAATCCGTCGTTCGCCGGAGACAAGGCTCGGCTGCCTTTTTCCGAGCGTTACCGCTTTCTGCTTTATATCGTTGTGAGCCTGGCTATTGCCGGTCTGCTTTTGATGCAGTACCGCGTGTTCAAACGCATCCACGCGGATGACGCGAAAACGAAATCGTGAATTTGCTTTCCATCAGATGTGCTCACTCTTTTCGCTCGCAAGCTTGGTGCCTCAGACGATAGCCTGGTTTGACCAGCCGTGATCAAACACCTCTTGTAGAACTTTTTCTCGTTCCCTGCCACGATTTCATAGCAGGGAACTGAGTAATAGTTGAGAGAAAACCGGGTTTTTCATGAAAAAAACATGATCAAGACTTTTTTATTGCTTGAATCTGTTCTTTTCTTTTTAAAGATGTCTTTTATTGTACCATATCGAATCGTTCAAAAGAGATTTAAAAGAATGGAATCGACCTTGTCAGCGATAGCTGGCTTTTTTTCAGAGTTCAGTGACTTTGGCTTGATTTCTGACATTTCCGGTCGAAGTTTTTGCTCTGCGAGCAGTAGCGAGTCGTGCCGTCGAGCGCCGGAGCGTCTGGGATCAGGGGTTGCAACAAGATTTGAAAAATACTCGCGATTTCTCTGAAAATTCGTTTTCGGGCATTTTTTAATCGTTTTTTCCGTGAATTTTCGTGTGCTCTTTGTATAATAAAGACTTAGTACCGCATGTATAGTCCCGGCTTCGATAGCCGGAGTGATCACCAACAGAAGAACGTTCAGCCATGTCAGCTCAGATTCAGAATTTCTTTGACCAGTCGAAACGAGACGCGGGTGGTACTCCGCGCAGTTTCACAAGCCACAACGCGCTTTTCGCGCTGCTCGCCTTTTTTGTTCTCACGCTGTTTCCACTCTACGCTTCGGCCAGAGCAGCCCAGTCGCCTCAGGGCGAGGATGTCATTGCCTCCTATATCGTCAAGGAGACCGGGAGTTCCGTACTGCTGAAGACGAAGGATATCGACAGGCCGCTTTCGCCCGCGAGCTTGACCAAAATCATGACCTGCATGATGGCCATCGAGAGTGGTCGCATGAATGACGTGGTGTCGATTCCACTCGAAGCGACGCAGGTTGAACCAACCCGGGCCGGATTCGAACCGGGGGAGCAGGTCAGGTTGCGTGACCTGGTCAAAGCGGCGATGGTCAATTCGAGTAACGACGCGGCTTTTGCCATCGCTATCCATCTTGGCGGCAGCGTCGAGGCCTTTGTGGCGAACATGAACGCCCGCGCCCGCGCTATCGGCATGTATCATACCCAGTTCACCAACCCCGCCGGTTATGATCGTGGCCTCTATGCCGGGAATCGCACGACGGCGAGGGATCTGATGATTCTGACCGAACGGGCCATCAGGTATCCAGAGTTCAACGCCATCGCCAGGCTCGACCGGGCGGTCTTCAGCGAGCTTTCCACCGGAAAAGGCTATACTCTTCGGACGCATAATAAACTCATGGATCGCTACCCGTACACGGTTGGCATCAAGACCGGCTACACGGCAATTGCCGGGCCATGCCTGATCGCGCGGGCACTGAAGGATGGCAAGGATATGCTTATCATCATGCTCGATGCCCGCACGGATCGCTGGACTCTGGCCGCCAGCATGTTCGATCAGGGATTTGGCGGCGGCGCGGAAGCGGTTCAGGTGGCGCAATCCGCTCCAGTGTCTCCGCGCAGGGATACCGTTGTCGCTGCAACTGCCGCGCTTCCTGTCGCAAGGGTGCTTGCCGTGCGTTCGAGGACGCGAGAGAGCCTGAAACACAAGGATGACAGAGAGCGCGCATCAGCATCGGTTGGCGCAAGCCGGATGGGTGGAAGGCATAACCGCTCGATGGCGAAATCCTCCATCAACGCTCGCGGGAAGGAACTGACAACGATCAGAGTGCACGGAACAGCAAGTCATATCGAAACAATCGTGTACAAATCCGGAAAGAAAGGCGAGAACCGCAAGCAACAGTTGGCAAAGGTGAGGGAGCGCAACCTCAAGAACAGAACTGCCCTCAAATCCGCGAAGAGTGGTGACTCACGCAAGCTGACGCTCAAGTCGAGCGGTAAGCAGCATCAAACGATCAAAATGGCCCGGAAGGGGAGTCTCAAGCGTTCGACCGCTGACGTGAAAAGCGAAAAGAAGCGTACCGGAAAGAAAGAGGAGCTTTCGATGTCGAGAAGGCCAAATCGCTCTCCACATGGCTGACGGGAGCGGCTGTTGAGAAGCGTCTATACCCATAC